>NZ_CAXCAM010000068.1:0-11603 GCF_963980585.1 uncultured Ilumatobacter sp. | reverse complement strand
AGCCACCGAGCCACCGAGCCACCGAAATATGCAGGAAAATGTGCGCTCAGCGAGCCTGAGCCCTCATTTTTCGGTCTGGGGCGGGGTGTGAGGGGGATGGCGGTGGGAGAATGCGGTGCGATGAGTCTGAACGAGCAGTTCAACCAGCAGTACGAGGAGACGATCAAGCTGGTCAAGTCGCGCGCCCTCTGGCGGGTCGGCGAGCAGTTCACCGAAGGTGAGACGTTGCGCTGCCACTGTTTCAACTGCGGATACGTGAGCCTCCACCAACGCTTCGACATCACGCGCCACCGGATCCTGCTCGGCAAGTCGATCCGCGCAATGGAAGCGCCGCGGCCAATGCTGCGCTGTCGACGGTGCGGACATCAGCAGCACCTCCGCGACGTTGGTGAACTTATTGTGCCGTCGACGATTGCATTGCACGACGAGCTACGCGACACCTTGCGGGCCCACCTCAGCGACACTCCAGCCGGCGACCTTCCCCGCGATGTGCGCGAGCAGGTCGCAAAGTTCCGCGAGGAGGCAAGCAGCCCAGTCCGCCAGCTCCTGCTGACCGCGATCGCAGACGCCGCCGTCTCCGAAGAAGGAGCAGCAACATTGGAAACTGTTGGTCGCGAACTCTTCCTCAGCACCGACCAAATCGCCGCCGCGACCGGCGGTCAGTCGCCACCAAGCACCGACTGACCGATCACGGGAGCGCTGCCACGAACGCCAAAGCGTCATCGAGGCTGACTTGGCTGAGGAGCTGTTTGCGCATCGGCATCACCCAGCGAGGAGCATTGAGCCCGAATGCTCCGTGCAGTTTGCCGCCACGTCCGTAGAGCGCGAGGAGCTTGCCCTCAGCGACGGACCCGGCAGCGACGATCACCTCGTCGTCGGGACTCGATCGGCCCAAGAACTGGATCCGTTGATCAAACTGGTCGCTCCAAAAGAACGGAACCGGTCCATACGACGCCGGTGTCTCACCTGCAGCCACGTCGAGCAGATTGTTCGCGGCCAGCGCACCCTGCTCGGCCGCATTCGTCCAGTGCTCGACACGCATCTCTTCGTCAAACAACGGATTGGGCCAGCGCGCGACGTCGCCGGCTGCATAGATGCCGGGCGCGGCACGCAACGTCTCGTCGCAGACAATGCCATCGCGCAACTCAAGCCCGCTGTCGTCCAGCCATTGAGTTGCGGGCACCACACCGATCCCGACGACGATCAGATCGGCATCGAGGTGTTCCCCGGCGAGCTGCACACCGGTCTTGGTCAACGATTCGACCTGAACACCACAGCGCACATCGATGCCACGAGCACGATGAACGTCCGCAACTGCTGCGCCCATCTCTTCGCCGAGGCCTCGAATCAATGGAGCGGTGGCCCCTTCGATCACGGTGACCTGATTGTCGAGCTGCTTTGCGATCGCCGCAACTTCGAGGCCAATGAAACCCGCACCAATCACCACGACGCGCTGCCCGCCCGCACGGATCGCAGCCCGAACAGCCATGGCGTCGTCGAGCGTGCGCAGCACATGGACGTGACCGAATTGCGACTGACCCGGCAGACGCCGCGGTGAGGCGCCGGTGGCGATGATGATGCCCTCCGCTTCGAGATGCGAACCGTCACTGAGGTGGAGTCGCCCACCGGTACCCGTCGCTGCCGGTTCCAGCCGTGTTGCCGCGATCCCGAACCGCCATTCGACGTCGAGTTCGTCAAACGAGTCAGCGGGCCGAAGTTGAATCCGGTCAGGTTCCCACTCACCCGACAGCAGCTTCTTCGACAGCGGCGGCCGGTCGTACGGACGGTGCGGCTCGGCTCCGATGACCACCACCTCAGTGTCGGGCGCGCGCTGGCTCAGCGTCTCCGCGGCGCGCAAACCTGCGAGGGAGGCTCCGACGACGGCGAGGCGATTCGGTGACCCGTCCATCTTCCCACCTTGACACACCGCCCCGCTCCGCCGAACAGCGAGCAGCCGATTCTCAGCAGCGCGTCAGCTGCAACTCAGTAGGTGCGGACCTCGACACGATGACCATCGGGATCACGGACGTAGACACCGTCGCCCTGGCCGCGCGCACCAAACAGTGAGGCCGGACCCATCTCGATGATGTCGGCATGGGTGGCCACGAAGGCATCGAAGCCGGACCGATCAGTCACGAACGCGACGTGATCAACGTTGCGTCCCGACGGTTCGTCAGCGAGAAGGTCGATCAAGGTGGCGGCGTCGACTCGGAGCGAGACAAACGGCGCAGCACCAGCGCGCCACTCTTCCAACCGCTCGGCCACGAGACCGAGGTGGTCGCGGTACCACGTCACCGAGCGCTCGACGTCGCTGACGCACAGCACAACGTGGTCGATGCCAGAGATCATTGGTGCAACGTATCGGACAGCGCGACCGCCCCCGCTACGGTTCGGTCGATGAGCGAACTCCCCACTGTCGATGCGATCAACGCGATGCTCGTTGAAGAGTTCAGCGGCATGGGCAGTCGATGTGCAGCGGTCGGACCAGACTTTGCGCTGGCGCACCTGATGCCCGACCAGGATGCGCTCAGACCCGGTGGCTTCATCTCGGGCCCGACACAGTTCGGCATGGCCGACGCGGCGCTCTGGTATCTCACGTTCGGAGCGATCGGACGAATCGAACCGATGGCGCTCACCTCGGAGCTCTCCATTCGATACGTCCGACCAGCGCAAGGCACCAACATGTGGGCACGCGCAACGCTCGACAAGGCGGGCCGTCGAAACGTTGTCGGCACCGTGCGCATTTGGTGCGACGACGACGAGGACCGGATCACCGCAACCGCACAGGGCACCTACGCCCTTCCAGCCTGAGCCAATCCGAGCCAAGCAGTGCCCGAACTTGCCCGCTTCCACTTGGCGATGCCGGTCCATGATTTGGCAGCCGCCCGTTCGTTCTACGGCGAGCTCCTCGGCTGCCCCGAAGGCCGCTCAGCAGAACATTGGGTGGACTTCGACCTGTTCGGGCATCAGTTCGTGGCCCACCTTTCCCCGACGGCTACGCCACGCATCACCAATCCGGTCGATGGCGACGAGGTTCCCGTCCCGCATTTTGGTGTTCTCCTGAGCCCGGCCGACTGGCAGGCGTTGGCCAGTCGCCTGCGGGACGCGGGGACGATCTTCGTCATCGAACCGCATACTCGTTTCGCCGGCGAAACTGGCGAACAATCGACGATGTTCTTGCTCGACCCGTCGGGGAACGCCCTCGAGTTCAAGGCGTTTGCCGACGACTCGCAGGTCTTTGCACGCTGATCGTTCAGCCCTGCCGGGCAATCCGAGCGGGCAGCGTCAACTGTCGGCTTGCTGGCTCCCGAAAATTGTCGGCGGGCCCTGCTTGCGCCAGTCAGGCGCACCTCGCATCGCGCGGCCCTGCACCGTGACATCCTGACTTGGAGTGCCGCCCACGATGCGCCCGCTGTACGCACCGTCAACACCATTCGCACCGATGCCGAGTACCGGGTAGCTCGTGAGCGCCGAGTAGGTCTGCAAGAGCAGTGGCCGTGGGCGATCTGAGTGGTTGGGCATCGAACCGTGCACCATGCAGCAGTTGTGGACCGTGACCGAGCCCGCCGGACCCTGCAGCCATGCCATGTCCTCCATCGGCAGCGTTGCGATGTCGTCGTCACGCATTGCGCCACTCCACGATCCCTCCGCGCTGTACAGGTCGTAGAGCTTCCCGGTATGGCTACCGGGAAGCACGCCCATCGGGCCCATCTCGTCGTCGACGTCGTCGAGGTACACGCCGATTGTCAGTGGCGTGAAGTCGGTATGGGGCCAGAACTGAATGTCCTGGTGCCACTTCACCTCCTCACCCCCGCCCGACCACTTGTAGTTGAGTTTGCTGTGATGGAACCGCACCGGACCACCGAGGATGGCCATGGCGAGTTGTGCCACTGGTCCTTCGAACGCCAGACGGTGGAAGGTCTCGTGCAGATCGACGGGCGAGACCAGTCGCCGGAGTCGCGGCGTGGCAGCCGAATGCCCTGCTTCGAGATCGAATCGACGACTCGACGTGGCGAGCCGCCGACTCTCTTCGACAAACTCATCTGACGCCGAGCGCAGCTCTGCCATCCACGCTGCATCGACGAACGACTCGAGTTGGAGGTAGCCGTTTGTCTCGTAGAACTCGAGTTGCGCGGAGGTGACGACGTCGTGGCTCACCCCACGAGCGTAGAACTAACGCGTGTCGTGACGGAAGGTGATCGACATGCGCGGCCCGACTCCGCGGCGCATCTTCGGGACGCAGTGTTCCCATTCGTGTTGACAGGCGCCGCCCATGACCAACAGATCACCGTGGCCGAGGTCCCAACGACGCGACGCTCCACTGCCTCCCTTGTCACGCCGTTGACGCAGCTTCAACGGTCGCGGATGACCGACGCTCAAAATGGCGACGATGGGATCGGTGACGTACTTGCGGTGTCGATCACCGTGCCACGCAACCGAGTCGTTGCCATCGCGGTACAGGTTGAATCCGATCGAATCAAACGGACGGTGATATCGAGCCGTGAGCAACTGACGGATGTCATCGAGGAGTGGCGTCGGCCCTCCCGCCGGGTAGTCGTCAGCGTGCCACCACGCCGTGAGCCGTGGCTCCGCGACCACCGCGTCGTACATGGCGATGTTGGTCCGTTGTCGGAGTTCGAGTTGGTCGAGCAACCCGTCGAAGACGCCGTCGGCGCCACTCAGCCAGCCAGGCGTGAAGTCGATCCATGACCGGGCGTCGAGTTCGACGCGCTGGGCCTCGAGAAAGTCGGCGTCGACATCTGGTGCACACAACCCGAAAAGCGACCCCTGCAAGAACATGTGTTCGATTCTCGCGAAGGATCCAGCCAAACGCAAGGCATCGCTCAAACTCGCAGCAGGGCTGAGGCGGACCAGTTCACGTTCACGGCACCGAAACGGGCACAGACCGCTTCAGCAGACATCGGGCCGCCAAGGAGGAACCCTTGTACAAGATCGCACCCGTGCAGTTGGGCCAATTCCAACTCGGCGCTGGTCTCGACGCCTTCGGCAACGACCTGCAGGCCCAGGTTGTGCGCCAGCGACACGATGCCCGCGAACAATTGCGCGCGTTTGTCGTTGTTGGCCGAGCGGGCAAGGAACATCCGGTCGATCTTGACTTGATGCACGGGGAGGTCGTGCAAGTAGCTGAGCGAGGAGTACCCGGTCCCAAAGTCGTCGATTGACAGGTGGACGCCCAGTTCCACCAGCTTGTCGAGCAGATGGCGGTGCTGCGCATGTTCGTGCTGAATGAGCACACTTTCGGTCAGCTCAAGACACAACTCCTGGGGTGCCACGCCGTGACGACGAAGACGTGCCCGCACGGCATCGACGAAGTCCGACTGCCACAGCTGCGCTGTCGAGACATTCACCGCGACGATCGGCGGGGTGAATCCGCGCTCTCGCCAACTGGCGATCTGAGCACACGTCTGGTCGATCACGTAGTCGCCAAGTTCGTTGATCAGTCCGGCGTTCTCTGCGACTCGAACAAACTCACGAGGAGGAATCTCGCCTTCAACCTCGTGCGTCCACCGCGCCAGCGCTTCGACACGAACGATCCGACCAGTGTTGGCCTCGAGGATGGGCTGGTACTCGAGTCGCACGGTCTTGTTCTTGAGAGCACGCCGCAGCTCGGTGGCCAGATGCATCCGTCGCTGGATGGGCGACGACAGACTGGATTCATAGATGCGCGAATGGCCGCGCCCATCGCGCTTCACTGCATAGAGGGCGAGGTCGGCATGGCTCATCGCGACCTCGGACGTCATTCCGTGTTCCGGAATCAGCGCGATGCCGATGCTCGCCGTGACGCTGGTCTCGCCGCTCTGCGTCTGACGAACACCCGACAGGCTCTGCAATGCACGATCGGCTGTTCGCTGCACCGCCGCCACATCAGCCACGCCCACCGAGGTGAGCAGGGCGAACTCATCGCCGCCGAGGCGAGCGAGAAACTCACCCGGTTGCAGCTCTGAGCGAAGCGAATCAGCAAGTGACATCAGGAGCTCGTCACCCGCTTGGTGCCCGAGGCCGTCATTGACTTCCTTAAACCCGTCAAGGTCGATGATCAGCAGCGCGAAGCCGTGAGCGTCAGATTTGTCGCCTGGCCCGAACAGGCTGAAGCGGCGTTCGAGTTCGCGCATGAACGCCGCTCGGTTGGGGATCCCGGTGAGCAAGTCGTTGTAGGCGCGATGCGCCAGGTCGCGCTGCAGGTCAACCACCTTGGCGAGGCCTTGCGCGAGATACCCGATCTCGTCGCGTCGCTCGGTGAGTTGAACCGTGTCGGGGCCGTCATCGGAGCCGACGTCGTGGGCCACCTTGATCAACCGGTTGAGTGGCCTGAACGCGAGGAACATCGCGATGATGCCGGCGACCGCCATGGCTCCGAGCAACACGAGCACCGCGACAGCAACCCGGTTCACGACGCGTGCATCGATCCTGTTCAGATCGTCCACCAATCCGACATCGACGGCGAGGACGCCGATGAGTGCCGCATCGGCATCGAGGATGGGCGTCAAGTACGCGAAGCGCATCCGTCCGGCAACCGGCACCTCGCCGATGTACGGCGAGGTCGTGACCAGGTCCGCGTACGCGGGATGGCCCTCGACAATCAGCCCTGGCTCAACCTGCGAGCCGCCGATTCGGCCACCCGCTTCATCCGTGAAACTGGTGGCGATTCTGTCGAAGGAGCCGCTGGACGGGTCGTAGCGGAAAAGGTTCGCAGCACCTTGGTTCACCGATGAGATCGAGTCGACGAGTGCGTCAAAGGAGTCGCTCGGCTGCAGGCGATCCGCCGAGTCGATCTGAATCTTCTGGGGCGAACCAGCCGCATCGCATTCGAGCACGAACTCGCCACGGTCCTGTTGAAACAAAGCTGCCGCAGCGCGTGCAGCTCGGTCGACCCGGATTTCGGAGTGATCCTGGTTGATCGTGCGTATCTCTCGAAGGCCCGCGTACGCGAGGACTGCCATCGAGAGCGACGCCACAACGAGGAAGACAGCCGTCGTCCGCACGGGGAAGGACCATCCTGATTGTCGATCGATCCCCTTGCGTTGACGCACACCAGGCATACGGCAGATTGAGACCGAACTGAAGCTTCTGTCGGGTTTCCTGACGACAGCTTGACGGTGCGTCCGGTTTCGCCACAGAACTGGAGCGCCGAGAGAGAGGAGAGAGGGAGAGAGGGAGAGAGGGAGAGACACGAGTCACCGTCACCCCGCCGACACATGTTCGTAACGCAACCGTAATATCTCGCCATGATCTCCCGCTCCCAGTTCCTCGGCAGCCTCGCGGTCGCCGTCGCCACGACGGCGCTGATGCCAACAGCGCTCAGCCACTCGGCATCCGCCACAGGCCCTGCAGCTGCTCCTCAGCTCGTCACTGCTGCAGCGACCGGTGCGCTCGGTGCCGACAGCGCGATCACGTGTCCCATTCCTGCGGGTAGTGAATTCGTCGACAGCTGGGGCGCAGGCCGCTCCGGTGGGCGCCGTCACGAAGGCGTCGACATGATCGCTGATCGCGGCACCCCCGTGGTCGCCGCACAGTCAGGCGACATCAACTTCAAGCAGAACCGGCTCGGCGGCAACGCTGCGTGGCTGAACAGCCCAAGCGGCAACACCTTTTACTACGCCCACTTCGACAGCTTCGAAGGCGAGAGCCGCTTTGTGCTGCAGGGCGAGGTGATCGGCTACGTGGGCAGCACCGGCAACGCCAAGGGACCCCACCTCCACTTCGAAACTCACTTCGGCGGAACGGTCGGCAGCCCCTACGACGCGACCTACGCCGCGTGCATGCAACCCATCGTGGACGCAGCCCAGGCGCAGGCCGAAGCCGACGCGGAGCGGTTGGCCGTACATGGTGAGGTGACCATCGCACGCGGGCGCCCCGATACCGCCGACAGCGAGCGCCAGCGCAACGCCATCGCCGTGCGCTGAGCCCAACGAGCGGGATAACCGAGCAGCATGACCGTCCGGGTCACGTTCGTGTTGCTGATCAAAGCTGCGCCGCGGTTCGCAGCGGAATGATCGGTGCTGCCAAGCTCGCGTCATGACGCGCGAACTCGATACCGGAACCACTGACCTGCTCGCCCACATTGACGGACACGTCGGCGTGATCACGTTCAACCGACCCGAGCGGCGTAACGCGCTCAGCGACGCGATGTACGAGGGGTTCAGTCGGGTCCTGCCGACGCTGGCCGAAGACGACGACGTGCGCGTTGTGATGGTCACCGGCAACGGCGGCGCGTTCTGTGCCGGCGGCGACGTGAAGGGAATGCACGAAAGCCACCAGCCCGGCGCGGCTCCGCGTCGCGGTGGCAGCGTCCAGACCGGCACCGACGTGCTGCGTCGCCTGCAGAAGCAGGTCTCGCTCGCGCTGCACCGCTTCCCGAAACCCGTCGTCGCCGCAATCCCCGGCGCGGCAGCAGGTGCCGGCATGTCGATCGCGCTGGCCTGCGACATCCGCCTGGCTGCCGAGCGAGCCCTCGTTGTCCCGGCGTTCGCGAATGTCGGCGCGTCCGGCGACTTCGGCGGCAGCTGGTTCCTCACGCAGCTCGTTGGCACCGCAAAGGCCAAGGAGCTGTACTTCACCTCGCCACGCCTCACGGCTGCCGAGGCACGCGACCTCGGCATCGTCAATCAGGTGCTTGCCGACGACGGCTTCGACCAAGCCGCCCTCGACTGGTGTCGAGGACTCGCAGACCGGGCCCCCATCGCCATGCGCTACATGAAGGAAAACCTCAACCGCGCGATCACCTGTGACGTCGAGACAGCGCTCGATGCCGAAGCCGCCAACATGGTGCTGTCCATGGGCACCTCCGATCACCGCGAAGCAGCGGCCGCGTTCGTCGAGAAGCGCACGCCGAACTTCACGGGCCAGTAGGAATCGCGCCACTCGCGAGCTGCCGGGCGTACCGTCACCCGTCATGAGCGAGCAGGTCCACGCCCCAATCATCGTCGAGGACCCCGACGACCCGCGCTTGGCCGATTATCGCGAGTTGAACAACCAGCCGATACGCACGGCAATGGAGGGCGACGAGTTCTTCATGGCCGAGGGATACATGGCCATCGATCGTCTGATCGACTCGGGTCACCAGCTCCGGTCGGTGCTGCTCGGCCCAACCCGAGTGAAGCGGTTCCTCCCGTACCTCGAACGACGTGAGCTTGCCGGCGTTCCCGTCTTCGTTGCCGACCACGAGGTGATGGAACGCATCGTCGGGTTCAACCTGCACCGCGGCGTGCTCGCATCAGGGAACCGCAAGCCCTATCCCGCGGTGTCCGAGCTCGCAGCGACTGCGACGCGGCTCGCTGTGCTTGAGGCACTCAACGACAACCAGAACGTGGGCGCCATCGCACGCGCCGCGCGAGCCTTCGGGTTCGACGGCATGGTGCTCAGCCCCAACTGCACCGACCCGTACTACCGGCGCACGGTACGCGTCAGCATGGGCGAAGTGCTGCATATGCCGACCGCGCGAGTCGCCGACGATGATTGGCCAGATGCGCTCGACACACTCCACGATCTGGGATTTGAGACGTGGGCGATGACACCTGCTGCCGACGCAACCAACGTCTGGGAGATGGCGGCGCCTGAGCGCTTGGCTGTGGTGTTCGGTGCTGAGGGGCCCGGGCTCACCGACATCGCGATCCAGAACACGACGCACCGCGTGCGGATTCCGATCGCGGCGAACGTCGACTCGCTCAATGTCGGCCACGCTGCGGCGGTGACCTTCGCCGCCGTGAATCGACCGACGTGACACGGCAGGCACTCGACATCACGCCTGGCGCGGCTGTCATTGCGACGTTGTCGACCTCACCCGGCGCCGCCTGGACTTCGTCGCGGAATTGACGCTGCTGCGAGGATGGGAACGTGCTTGAGCAGTTAGCCAACCATCCCGACGCCAGTGACCCTGAGCCATTCGCCGGGCCAGACCATCCGATTCGCAAGATCACCCGGTTGATGGCGTTCGGCGGCGAGTGGCGACCAACAAACGCGACGAACATGGCCGAACTGTTCGATGGAATGGCGGCCGAATGGTCGGAGCGACACGTTGACCCGACGAAGCGTGCGCCCGTGGAGGATGGGCTCGATCGCGGTGGGATTCCGCTCAGCGGTGACTGGCTCGAACTCGGCGCCGGTACGGGCGCGGGAGCACGCGTCCTGAGCGGGCGGGTCGGCTCGCTGATCTGTAGCGACCTGTCGATGGGAATGCTGTCGTATGCGCCGGGCGAGCTGGCGCCGCGGGTGCAGGCCGACGCGACGACGCTGCCATTCGCCGACGACACGTTCGACGCGGTGCTGATGATCAACATGATCCTGTTCCCCAACGAGGTCGATCGCATCTTGCGGCCCGGAGGTTCGATTCTGTGGGTCAACACACTTGGAGACCAGACGCCGATTCACCTGCCTGCTGCTGACGTGCTCGAGGCGTTGCCGGGCGAGTGGCAGGGTCGCACTGCGCGAGCGGGAACCGGTTTCTGGTTGGCAGCGCGTCGAGTTGGGGCCTGATGGACACGGCGGTGACCGACTCGCCCGAACGTCATCTGTGGACGTTGATTGAGCCGGTTCATGCAATCACCTACTTCGCCCCTGAGTGCCAGCAGGCGTTCGAAGATGCGGGCCTCCCCGGGTTCTGGCGCGGCTACTTCGGCGGGCGCGCCGCCCCGCTCGGCGCTGTCAGTGCGGGCGCCGTGACCGCGCTGTTCTTCGGCTTCCACCCGAGCTTCGTCGACCGCGCCGTGCCCGACATCTGGACGCGCTGTTCACCCGCTGATGCGTTGGCAGCGCGGCTCGACGGAATCGACCGGGCGTGGACTGCCCATGAGCTCCCGAATGACCGAGCCCAGTTGAAGCGCGCCGCCTTCATCGTGCGGCGCGCCGCCGAGGCGGTGGCCGACGATCGGCGGCCAATGTTCGCGGCGAATCTCACGATTGAGATGCCGACGAAGCCGCACTTGGCCTTGTGGCACGCTGCGACGCTGCTGCGTGAGCACCGCGGCGATGGACACCTCGTTGCATTGACCGCGCTGGAAATTGGTCCGTGTGACGCGCACGTCGTGCGACTGGCACACACGGGGACGCCGGTCGACACCGTGCAGCCGTTTCGAGGATGGAGCGATGACGACTGGATCGCTGCGGTGGGCCGACTCCACGAGCGCGGTGTCCTCGATGACACCGGCCAAATCACCGAGACGGGAGCTGCGCTGCACGTCGCAATCGAAGAGTCGACCGACCAGCTCGCCACCGCACCGCTGCGCGCCATCCAGTCCGAGCTCGCCGAGCTGGCCCACATCCTGACGCCTGTCGTTCGTGCACTGGACAGCGCAGTCATCCCGTACCCGAACCCGATGGGCGTCGAACGGTTCGACACGACCTGACTGTCCGCCCCCGCACACCTTCGTGGCAAGGGTCCGTCCACTCATGTTGTCAGTGGACGTAGCTGTCGCCGCGTGTCAGGTAGCGGCGAGAAGATGGCCGCGGCGGTCGCCGACTTCTTGGACACCGGCGCTTCGAAGGCCTTCCGTCAGCTGCGCCCGCGCTCTGATCAAGCGGCTCGACCACGTACGCCTTCGCCGCGCCCAGAGTGGTCTGACACGATCGGAGCCATGACCGACTTT
>NZ_CAXCAM010000067.1:0-12091 GCF_963980585.1 uncultured Ilumatobacter sp. | reverse complement strand
GTGCCCTGGCCATCAACAGTGACGAGGCAGTGACGAGGCAGTGACGAGGCAGTGATGGGGCCGAGACCGCAGGGAGTCATGCGAGCTTCGCAATCCGCGTGCCGACCTGGCACACTCTCTGCTGGTGGACGTCAAGGTGCTGAGAGACTTGGTTGCCAGAGTGGCGGCGGCTGGCGCACCGGAAACCAACACGATCTACGCCGTTGTGGTGGCTCTGGGGGCGATCGGACTTGCGCTCGCTGTCCTGGCCGTCTGGCTCATGAGGCAGACCCAGCCCGAACGTGAACTCCTCGCCCCACTTGAGCGCATGCACGACCGCTCCTGGCGCAAACAAGAGCCTGCACAGATGCGGCGCGATCTTGACGAGGTGCGACCAGCACATGCTCGCCCGGTTGCTCGAGGGCGCGACGTCCCCGAGGTCGATGACGAGTTCGCGCAGAGCCAACCGAGGGTGGTGACGTTCGACGACCTGCGCGCGCAGCATGCGTCCGACACAAAGCATGAGTCGAGCGACCGATCCGTCGCCGGTGCCGACCCGCTGTCGGTCACGCGTGCTGTCGCAGAACTGATGACTGATGGGACGCCGTCCGCCGGCAGCGACATCCACATCGACATCGACCAGTCTGATGAAACCAACAGCATGCCGCTCGCGAATGTGGCCGATGGCGAGCCTGTGGGCACCGAATCGGCCGACTGAGCGCCAGCGAGAAAGTCTGATGTCCGGTCCGGGCGTCAGACTGCTAGCTTTGCTGTTCCACATGCGGATGTGGCTCAGTTGGTAGAGCGCAACCTTGCCAAGGTTGAGGTCGCCGGTTCGATCCCGGTCATCCGCTCCAGAAGCTCCCGGTCCACGCCGGGAGCTTCTCTTGTTTTCAGGCCAATCACGATGCGGTTGCTGAGGGTGAATGTGACGTTCGTGGCACCGATGCAGGAGAACCGCAGACAGCGCCTGATCGTCACGTAGGCTCGTCTCTCCTCCCGAAAGGAACGCCCTATGACCTCGAATTCTGTGCTGACCCACCGCAATGTCGGTGTGCTCTCGATCCAATCCGTCGAAGCGCCCGAGATCGTCACGTCAGCGTGGATCGATGAGCAATTGGCCGTCACCTACGAGCGGACAGGCATGAAAGCCGGCACGCTGTCCGATCTGGCAGGAATCGAGTCGCGCCGCTGGTGGCCCGAAAACGTCACCTTTGACAAGGCGGCAGCGCTGGCCGGCCGCAAAGCCCTCGACGACTCGGGAATCGACCCGAGCAGGGTCGGCATGCTGATTTCGACGTCGGTATGCAAGCACCACCTTGAGCCGTCGATCGCGTGTGCCGTTCACCACCAACTTGGACTCGCTCCGAGCTGTCTCAATTTCGATGTCGGGAACGCCTGCCTGGCCTTCGTCAACGGCATGCAGATCGCAGCTGCTGCCATCGACTCCGGAGCCATCGACTACGCACTCGTGGTTGACGGCGAGGGCAGCCGCTTTACACAGGAACAGACGATTAAGCGCCTGCAGCAGCCCACGACTGAGGCATCGGACATCTTTGCCGAGTTTGCCTCGCTCACGCTCGGCTCCGGCTCGGCAGCAGCACTGCTGTGCCGGATGGACCAGCACCCGGATGCGCACCGCCTCGTTGGCGGAGTCGCCCGCGCAGGGACCGAGCACCACACCTTGTGCATTGGCGACCTCGAAGCGATGTACACCGATACACATGCGCTGCTGATCGCCGGGCTGGACCTGGCCGAAGCCGCCTGGAAGAATGCCGGCGGCGACTTCGACTGGGAAGCGGGCATGGATTGGTACATCGTCCACCAGGTCAGCTCGGTGCACACACGTTTGCTGTGCGAGCGCCTGGGCATCGACCACAACCGCGCGCCGCAGACCTTCCCGACGAACGGCAACGTCGGTCCTGCTGCCATCCCGATGACCCTGGCCAAGGTGTCCGACAAGATCGCGCCCGGCGACCGCGTCTTGTTGATGGGCATTGGCTCAGGCCTGAACACCAGCTACACCGAAATCGTCTGGTGAGCCCCGGCTCCAGCCGGTCCTGGGTGCCCGACCTGCCCAGCGTTGCCGATCTGGACGCCTGGGGGATCGACCCGGCGTGGTCGAACAGTGTCGTTGTGCCGAGCCACGATGGTGGCACGCATCGGTGGCATGTTCTCGACACCGGTCCAACCCTGGCCGCTGCTGGACGCGCGCCAATCGCCACGATGGTCTGTGTCCATGGCAACCCGACATGGGCCTACTCGTGGGCCACATTTCTGCGCTCGTTCGGTGACCGCTACCGCGTGATCGCGGTTGATCAACTCGGCATGGGATTCAGCGAACGCACCCCACTGCGGCGATACGCCACCCGCGTCCGCGACCTCGACGACGTCATCAGCGCACTCGGCCTCGATCCCGACATCCCGCTCACCCTCGCCGCGCACGACTGGGGCGGTGCTGTCGCGATGGGATGGGCCGTCGACCACGCTGACCAGGTCGCCGGCATGGTGCTGTGCAACACCGGTATTGCTGTTCCCGCCGGCCGCAGGTCTCCGTCGATCATCAGACTTGCTGCATCTCCTGCGCTCCGTGACCTCGTGTGTCGACGGACGCCGACATTCGTCAACGGCACCACGCTGCTGTCGCGCGGCAAGATCAATGCTGCCGACCGCGCAGCGTTCCGCGCCCCGTACCCCTCAGCGGCACACCGTGCTGCCGTGGCGGACTTCGTCGGCGACGTTCCGCTTCAACCCGGTGGCGGCCACCCTTCCGAGGATGCACTTGCCGACGTAGCGCAACGACTCCATGCTGTTGATGCGCCCGTCCTGCTCGCGTGGGGCTCGGCCGATCCGGTGTTCAACGACGACTTCGCAGCAGATCTCGCGGAACGTCTCCCAAACACCAGCATCCAACGGTTTCCGACCGCCAACCATCTCGTGATGGCCGAAGCCGACGTGGCGGGCACCGTCGACCTGTGGCTGTCCGACCGATTCGAACAACCTCAGACCGCCGCCGTCGCCATCCCTGCGGCGCCGACCGAGCGACGATCTCTCTGGTCTGCCCTGGAGACGCGGCACGGTGACGATGACATTGCCTTCGCCGACATGGCGAGCGGGAAACGCATCACGTGGACTGACCTGGCCGACCGCGTCGATCGAATCGCCACCGAACTCGCTGCGCGCGGCCTTCGCCACGGTGACCGCGTCGCGATGCTGACTCCGCCGGGCATCGAACTCGCTGCCGCGATTTACGGGGTCTGGCGCGCGGGCGGCGTCGCCGTCGTCGCTGATCGTGGACTGGGACTCTCTGGACTCCGTCGCGCTGTCCGCAGCGCCCGGCCAGCATGGGTGATCGGCCCGAAGTCAGCCCTCGCCGCAGCGCGGACATTGCGGTGGGCGCCGCGCGCCCAAGGCGTTGACATCAACGACCTCATGTCTGCCGACGCCTCGGTCCTCCCCAGTGCGCCTGCAGCGGACGACTTCGCTGCGATTCTCTTCACCTCGGGAGCGACCGGGCCCGCCAAGGGCGTCCGTTACCGACACCGCCAACTCGAGGCCCAGCGCGATGCCCTCGCAGCTGCCTACTCCATTACGAGCACCGACCGACTGCTTGCAGCGTTCGCGCCGTTCGCCCTGTACGGCCCAGCGCTTGGCATCTCGACCGTGCTCCCAGACTGCGATGTCACCACCCCGGGCAAACTCTCAGCAGCAGCATTCGCTGGAGCCTGCGCGGAACTCGATGCCACACTGGCGTTCGCATCACCGGCGGCGCTCGCCAACGTCGTCGCAACCGCCAGCGACACATCGGCAGACGCAGCGCTTGAACGGCTGCGCCTCATCATGTCGGCGGGAGCGCCCGTGCCCGCCGAAACCCTCGCAGCGATCGGCGCGTTCGCCCCGAACGCGGTGATGCACACCCCATACGGCATGACCGAGGTCCTCCCTGTGGCCGACATCGATCTCGCGGGCATCCAGGCTGCCACCGTGGACGAACCAGCAGGTGGCGTCTGTGTCGGCCGTCCTGTTGCCGGTGCCACGGTGATGATCCTGCCGCTCGATTTCGACCCCGCAGCCGCTCCGCGAGCGGTCGATTCCGGCATCACCGGAGAGATCGTTGTCAATGCCCCCTGGGTCTCTGATGGCTACCTCGGCCTCTGGGCCACCGAACGGGCAGCGCGACCCAACGTCGGCGATGGGCAGTGCTGGCATAGATCGGGCGACGTGGGGCACCTCGACGTCAAGGGTCGGCTCTGGGTCGAGGGGCGTGCCGTGCACAACGTGCACACATCGGAGGGTGTGGTCACTTCCGTGCCCGTCGAACGCAAGGTGGAACGTGACCTTGACCTGACACGGGTCGCCGCGGTCGGCGTCGGACCGCATGGCTGTCAGCAGTTGGTTGTCGTGCTCGAAGATTCAGCGAGCAACGACGGTCTGGCCTCGACCGACCTCACCGCCCGTATTCGATCTACGGTGGATTATCCCGTGGCGGCCGTGCTGACGCTGCGGTCGATGCCCGTCGACATTCGGCACAACGCCAAAATTGACCGCACCGCAGTTGCGGCGTGGGCCAACGACGTCCTCGCTGGGCGACGTGCGACTGCGCCCGGAGCGCGGCGCCTCCCGGGTCGCCGGTGAGCGGCATGAAGGTTCTGGTCACCGGAGCGTCCAGTCTCATTGGCACGGGAGTCGCACGAGTACTTGCTGACCGCGGTGATGCTGTGGTGTGCTTCCAACGGCGTTTCGTCGACGCGCTCGCAGGCGTCGACGGTGTCGAACAACAGCTCGGCGACATCCGTGACAACGAAGCAGTCAACACGGCCGCCGCTGGTTGCGACGCCATCATCCACCTGGCTGCTCGTGTCGGCATCGTTGGCTCCGAAGAGGACTTCGTCAGTGTCAACGTCGGTGGCACGAGAAACGTGCTGACTGCGGCGAAGCACCACCACATTGGGCGAGTTGTCCACGTGTCATCGCCATCGGTTGCCCACGGCGGCGCAGCCATCATCGGGGCTGGCGCCGACGAACCGACCACCGGTCGGTCGCGGGCATGGTACGCCGAGTCGAAAGCATTGGCCGAGATTGAGGCATTGGCAGCGTCGTCGCCAACGATGGGCGTCGTGGCTGTCCGCCCGCACCTCGTGTGGGGCCCGGGCGACACGCAGCTCGTTGGCCGCATCGTCGAGCGCTCCAGACAGGGACGACTTGCGTTAGTGGGCGGCGGTCGCGCGCTCGTTGATGCCACCTACATCGACAACGCGGTCGATGCCCTCATTGCAGCGGTCGACAGCACCGCGCCCGGCGCAAAGTGCGCTGGACGGGCCTATGTCATCGCCAACGGCGAGCCCCGTCCGGTTCGCGACCTCGTCGCTGGAATTTGCGCCGCTGCCGGCGTCCCGTTCGAACCGCGTGGCGTACCGCTCCGGACGGCATGTGCCGTGGGTTCGATCCTCGAGCGAGTCTGGCCTCGGTTGCCGCAGCGGGTCCGCAACGACGATGACGAGCCGCCGCTCACTCGGTTCGTGGCGGAGCAACTCGGTACTGCCCATTGGTTTGACCCTGCGCCTGCGGCGTTGGATCTTGGTTGGACGCCGGCGGTGAGCGTCGATGACGGCCTGGCTCGCCTCGCCGACTCCTACTGAATCGACACCCAACCTGGCCGCATGGCCGCTATCGTGGTCCTTTCTGGCGACGTGGCCGAGTGGTTTAGGCAACGGACTGCAAATCCGTGTACATGGGTTCGATTCCCATCGTCGCCTCCAGAGATCGAGCTCCGTTCGCGCCAGCGACGGAGCTCGATACGTTTTCGGCGTTGAACGGGCAGAACCCCACTTGGCAATCATCGAGACCCACCGATCCGCGGTAAGGCAGGCAGCGGAGGCTTGCCGCGAACGCACTCATCGACCAACATGGTCTCTCGCCTGTACTGAGGAGCCCGACGATGCTCGATCACCTGTCAATCCAATGCGCTGACGTCGCCGTTAGTGCAGCGTTCTACGACTCCGTCCTTGTTGCGGTCGGGGGTCAACGAATTCTCGAGTTTGACGGCCCCACGATCGGCTACGGCGTTCCCCCGATGCCCGATTTCTGGATTGGCCCGAATATGACCGGCGACGGCTTTCGGGAATCCCATATCGCATTCAACGCACCGGATCGTGCTGCTGTTGACAGCTTCTTCACGGCGGGTATCAATGCTGGGGCCGTCGTACTCCACGAACCGAGGGTGTGGCCTGAGTACCACCCCAATTACTACGGTGCGTTTATTCGTGACCCGGACGGCAACAACGTTGAAGCCGTGTGCCATCTGCCTGCCTAGCCGTGGGCGGCCTGTTCATCTACGACATCCGCGACATCCACGACATCCACGACATCCGAGTGGGCAACGGAGCCACGTGAGCACGCGGTGACGGTCACCGACGGTTCGTCCGATCGGCGGCGCCCGACTCAGCCGAAGGCTGCGTGACCGGCTGGGATCACCTGCTCGAGATAGGACTCGAGAGCATCGTCGTCCACCGGCAATCGGAGCGCAATATTGACCATGTCGGCGCCTGCGTCGCGGTATCGGGCAATCTGCTCGAGTGCATCTTCGGCCGTGCCGGTCAGTGCACCCTGGGTCACGCGTTCGGCCATCTCGGGGCCCCACTGATCGATGATCCGCTGCAACTCTCGGTCAGCAGCCGCACGCGTTGCACCCATGTGGAACGCCAGATTCACCGACCGTTCCAGCGTGGCTGGGTCGCGGTCGATTGCTTCGCACGCGGCGTTGATCTGCTGATTGAGCCGTGCGTACTCGTCCGGCCCGACGTAGGGCACGTTCCAGCCCGAGCAGTACTTGGCAGCGATCGCGGGCGTCCGCTTCGGGCCGCGGCCGCCGGCCCACATCGGCATCGAACCGTTTGTCGGACCAGGAACACAGGTGACCTCGTCGACCCGCGAGTGTTCGCCGTCGTACGTGGTGGTGCCGCCGCCGAACATTCCCGAGATGATCTCCATCCCGTCACCCAGCATGTCGAAGCGGGTCCCCAAGGCCGGAAAGTCGTAGCCGTGCGCTCGGAACTCAGGTTCGTGCCAGCCGGCGCCAAATCCTGGCTCAAAGCGTCCGCCCGAAATGTGGTCGATCGCAACACACGCCTTTGCCAAGAGCGCAGGATTGCGAAACGGGACGCAGAACATCAAACATCCGATCCGGGCTGATGTCGTGACTGATGCAAGCGCACCCAACGTCGCCACCGCTTCGAAGTGGGGCGTGGTGCCGCCGTTCGGTGGCGCCTCGTACAGGTGGTCCCACACTGAGATCCAGTCGACGGCGCCATCGAGTCGCTGCCATCGCGCGATCAACTCCGCCATCGTGGCGTTCTGCTGGCCGACGTGGACGCCAAGCTGTAAGCCGGTTCGACCGCGACGGTCACGAAGCGATGTCATGGAGCCTCCACTGCGTCGACGCCGCTCAATTTGTCGCCAGCCAAGGTGATGCGATGCATCAGCCGGCGCTGCCCGGCGTAGTTGTTCAACGCCCAGTGCCAGGTCGACCGGTTGTCCCACATTGCGATCGACCCGGGCTCCCACTCGAACTCGTAAGAAAACGGACCCTCTGCCACATGCTGATACAGGAAGTTGAGGAGGGGCTGGGATTCTTCTGGCGTCCAGCCGACGAAGTGTGTGGTGAAGGCAGCGTTGACGTACAGCAACTTGCGGCCGGTCATCGGATGCCTGGCAACGACCGGGTGAACGGCGCCGCCCGTCGCTTCGGGGTTGTGGAAGCGGTCGTCGTCTGCCGCGTAGCCTGAGGTCTTGCCGAAGACGTGCTCGTTCGTGTGATGCGCCTGGAGGCCCTCGAGCGTCGCCTTCAATCCATCGGAGAGCGAGTCGTACGCCGCGCCGACGCTCAAGAACCTCGTCTCGCCGCCTGAAGTCGGGAGGTCGCGGGCCACCAGAATCGAACCACGTGCTGGGATCTGGTCATAGCTGTGATCGGTGTGCCAGCCTCCGCCAACGTTCACGTCTTGGTCTGCCTCTTTCAGGACCTGGGCGATCTTCGGGTGAGACGGCACCGGCGTGAAGAACTTGTTGACGTCGATTGTCGAGAAGCGCTCTGCGAACGCAATGTGCTCGTCCTCGCTCAGCGTTTGCTCGCGAAAGAACAGCACACCGTGGGTTGCCCAGGCCTGATCGAGCGCAGCAACATCGCTGCCGGACAGGTTGGTGATGTCGAGGTCGGAAACGACCGCGCCGACGTATTCGGAGACGGGTGAGACCTGCATTGCTCCAGTTCAGCAGGTCGGCTGATCAGCCAGCGAGGTCGGCGAGCGACTTGTCGGCCTCGTCGGTGCCCAGCACCACCAGAATATCCCCGTCGAGCGTCCCAGAATCGGTCGGTACGTCGTCCGGGAGTTCGAGCACCGTGAGGCCACCCATTGCTGTCGCGACGACATCGGCGTCTGCCTTCGCATCATCAGATGCGTAATACACCACAGACTCAGTTGCCTGTGCAGTGCTGTTCGTCGGGGTCCCGACCGTGAAACCAACGGCTTCGAGTCGCTCGGTCATCCGGCCGGCAGACCCGCTCACGCCGCTGCCGTTTGCCACGACAACCGTTGAGCCATCGTTCTCGATGGCGTCGACGTTGGTTGACGCTCCGCTGAGTTCGGCGATCGATTTGTCGGCTTGCGCGTTGCCGAGGAGGAGGAGCACGTCACCGGTGAATTCGCCCTCGATGGGCGGCTCCTCCGGGAGAGCTTCGACAAGCACGCCCCCGAGCTTGGCCGCGAGCGACGTGGCAACGGCCTGCGCGGTCGCATCGTCGACGTGGTACACGACCGAGTCATCGACCTTCTCGGTGCCGTTGACCGGTGTCCCCACCGTGAAGCCCTCGAGGGCCAGCGCATCGCTCATTCTGCCTGCTGAGCCGCCGGCGATGTTGCCGTTCGCCACGATGACGGTGGCTCCCTCGACCACCATCGCCACGGTGGTGGTGGTTGCAGGTGCTGCGGTGGTGGCCGGCGCTGCCGTGGTCGCAGACACGTTGGACGGATCCACGGTCGTGGTGGTCGCGGAGGAATCGCCGTCGCTGCCGCCGCCGCACGCAGCGACAAAGAGCAGAGAACCTGCGAGAAGAGCGGAAGCGATTTGAGAGTTCACCGACGCAGTCTCGCAAATTTTGCAGGGCGCGTCGTACACGCAGCACTGCGCGCCTGCGCGGATGGCTCAACTCAGGTACTTGCCGAGTGCGCCGAGCACCTGCCGCTGCCCGGCGACCACCTTGCTTCGTGCCACATCGAGGTCCAGCCATGCCGCTCGATCGATCTCCGGAAACTCCTGGACGCGGCCCGACTTCGGAGGCCATTCCATCTGGAAGTTGTTGCTCGAACACTGTGCGGTGTCCATGTCGCCCTCGAGCGCCCAGATGTGGATCTCCTTGGCGCGGTTCTGCCTGAACACTCCGAGGTCGATTGCGGGCCCAGCAGGCACTTGCTGACCCATCTCTTCATTGAACTCGCGTTGCGCGGCGGCCCATTCGTCGGTGTCGTCAGCCTCGACCGTGCCCTTCGGAATCGACCAGGCTCCGTCGTCTTTCCCGACCCAGAGCGGACCGCCCATATGCCCGAGGAGGACTTCAAGCATCGCTGCCGCATCGCCCGGGCTCGTGCGGTACAGCAGCAGGCCAGCGCTCCGGTTCATGGCACCGAACGTACTCGCGTCGACCGCACTCTCGTCCGCGCATGACTGCAACTGCGCTCGCCCTGGCTGGGGGTCGCATCGGTACGATGCCAAGGTGGCAAGGCGGCACTCCGACACGACGCGTCGTCGCGCAATTTTGGGATTCGCCCTGGTGGGGATTGTCGGGTGCGGTGGCTCCTCCGCATCCGTGGTTGACGTCCTCGCTGCATCGTCCTACACCGACGTCGCCGACGAGCTCGAGACGCTGCTCGAAGACGAGCTCGGCATCGACATCAGATTCTCGTTCGGTTCGTCGGGCACGTTCCTCGAACAGCTGAATCAAGGCGCACCGGCTGCGGTCGTGATCACTGCGAACGGCGAGACGATGCGGCGACTCGAATCTGCCGAACTCGTCGACGCAAGTATTGCGATGAACCGCAACGAGTTGATCATCGTCACTGCCGACACCACCATTGGACAGTCGATCAACTCCTTAGCGGACCTCGCGGCGTCAGGCGATGCGGTCACGGTCGTCTGCGCCAGCACGGCGCCCTGTGGGGCAGCCACCGACCAGCTTCTGAAGCAGGCAGGCCTGACGCTCTCGCCGGCCAGCCGCGAACCGAATGTGCGTGCCACCCTGACCAAGGTGATTCTCGGGGAGGCCGACGCGGCCATCGTCTACCGGACGGATGCCCAGGTTCGTCCCGACCTCCGTTTCGTCGAGATCACTGACACCGTCGATGTCGTCGGGAGGGCTGCCTCCGTCACAGGGAAGGCAAACGGAGCCAACATCATCGAGGTCCTCGGGAGCGCCGCGGCAGCGGAGATCCTGGCCGATGCAGGGTTCTCGGCGCCGTGAAGAATCGGCCGCCCCGCTGGGTCATCGCGATGGCCGCCGTTCCGGCGATCGTGCTGGGTGCTCCGTTGTTCGCACTCCTCTGGCGGCTGCCATGGAGCGACCTCGGCGGAGCGCTCACCAGCGATGCTGCCAAGTCAGCGCTGGGACTTTCACTGATCACATCCGTCTCCGCGACTGCGCTCTGCGTGCTGTTCGGCTTGCCATTGGCCTGGATGCTCTCAACCGGAACCGGCGTGACGACGCGAGTGGTCCGGGCGCTCTGCCTGCTGCCGATCGTGCTGCCACCGGTGGTTGGTGGCGTCGCTCTTCTGCTTGCCTTCGGACGCCGGGGAGTGGTGGGCCAGTGGCTTGCCGACCTCGGTATCCAATTGTCCTTCAGTACTGCGGGGGTCATCCTCGCTCAGTTCTTCGTCGCACTGCCGTTCTTTGTGTTGTCGGTCGAGGCAGCGCTCCGGCAGATGGACATCGAGTTTGCAGAAGTTGCGCACGTGCATGGCGCCTCGCCGACTCGGGTGTTTACCTCGGTGACGGTTCCGTCCATCGCTCCGGCAATCGCAGCGGGCGCTGTGCTGGCTTGGGCCAGGGCACTTGGTGAGTTCGGAGCCACGGTCACCTTCGCCGGAAGCTTGGAAGGCCGTACGCAGACGTTGCCGCTTGCCGTTTTCAATCTGCTCGAAAGTGACCCGGCCGATGCCGTGGTCCTGAGTGCAGTGCTCGTCGTCCTGGCCGTCGCGGTCTTGGTGGCGCTCCGCGACCGCTGGTTTGGCGTGCTCCGGTCTGAGGTGCAGCGATGACCGGGACCAGGGTGACGGCATCGGTCGAGTTCGTGCGGAGTGACCTCTGCTTGCAGTTCGACGTGCCGGATGTGCCGTTCGTGGCGCTGACTGGTCCGAACGGTGCAGGCAAGACCAGCGCGCTCCGTTGCCTTGCAGGGCTCGAGGAAGCAGCCCACGTCACGTGGTCCGACGGAGAGCCAAAGAGTCGGGGATATTTGCCGCAGCGCGTGATGCTGTATCCGGCGATGTCGCTGGCCGACAACATCGCGTCGTCGATGCGTTTCGCCGGCCTCGACAAAGCAAGCATCAGTGAGCGAACCGCAGAGCTCCTCGACCTCGTGGATATCGCCGCCTTGGCGCGACGACGCCCCCATGAGGTGTCAGGAGGTCAACGTCAGCGCGCCGGTCTGGCCCGCGCCATTGCGGCCACGCCCGCATTGTTGCTGCTCGATGAGCCGTTCTCCGCGATCGACGTCGACAGCCGGGCCCGAGTTCGTGCACGAATCATCGAGCACATTGCTGAATCCGGGGCTCGTTGCGTGATGGCCACGCATGATCCCAACGATCTTGCGGCCGCCGACGCGGTCAGCATCCTGCTGCCCTGAGGCGGGTTGCTCACCTTGGGTGCCCTGTCACCGAGATTGCCTCGTGGACGGGTGGTGGCTGAGGCCAACGACCTACTGGCCTGTCACGTATTGCACGTGGACCTTGTGGATGGCGCCATTGAACTTGAACGGCGCCTTGTCGCGGTAGTCGAGAGACACTGGGGAGCCGAGGCCATCCATCCATCGTGGTAGACCGACCGGCTCCCCATGATCTCGAA
>NZ_CAXCAM010000066.1:0-12273 GCF_963980585.1 uncultured Ilumatobacter sp. | reverse complement strand
ACTTGCTCGACAATCAGGGACCCTCCAAGTAGTGCCCCAGTGGTGATGCCGACGATGGTGATGAAAGAAAAAAGTGATGGCCGCAAGGCGTGCTTGAACAACACATTGCGTTTGGAGACCCCTTTGGATCTCGCAGTGAGAATGTAGTCCTCTTGCAGCGTGGTAATGAGGTCAGTTCGCAACAAGCGTTGATATATCGCAGCTGCTGGAAGCGCCAGTGAGATCGCTGGAAGCATCATTTGCCAGACCCTGGACCAAAATGGATCGGAAGCGTTATAGATCAACGGAAAGATTGAGAACTTCAACGCAAACAGGTATTTCAGAATCACAGCGAGGCCGACGTTTGGCACCGCTATGAAAAGGAACGCCGTGATTGTCGAGATCTTGTCGACAGCTTTGTCCGCCTTTGACGCAGCTAGTAAGGCCCAAGGTACGGCGACCATTATCGCCATTGTCTGGGCCATGATTAAAAGCATCAAGGTGCGGGGCAGACGTTCCTTGATTAGATCGCTTACGGGAGGCTGCCCATCACTGCTGAACTGCACTCCGAAGTCGCCGGTGATGAATGCGCTAGCCCATTTGACGTACCGGACGGGCAGTGGGTCGTCGAGGTTGTACTCCGCCTCGGCTGCAGCGATGATCTCAAGGTCCTCCGGCGTCGTACTCGCCGCGGTGGGCCCGAGGATGTTGAAGAGCGGATCACCCAACAAGTTCATTGCACCAAACGTGAGCGCACTGACGGCTAGGAGCAGCCCGATGGCTGCCCCTAGCCGTTGAAGCCAATATTGTTTCAAATCGGTTTCTCAGTGGCTTTCTCGTGTAGCGAGCGTGGAACGATCTGGCTTAGCTCGCGATGTACACCGAGTCGAACCATGTCCGACCGTTGGTGGCGCAAAGGAGCGGTTCGCCGTCAGCGTTAGTGCGATCGCACACACCGCGCACTTCCTCGGCGAAAGCGTTGTCCCAGATGGTGTGAGTGAAGAAGATGTACGTGAAAGCGTCGTTAACCTTCTGCGCTAGCTCCTGGTACTGGCCGATGCGTACTGCCTCGTCGGTTTCAAGCTGTGCAGCGAGTAGAAGCGCGTCGCGCTCTTCGTCGCAGAGACGGGGCCAGTTGAGGGAGATGCCGCTGATCGAGCGGCACAACAACCAGACGTTGTCGCCTGACGGATCGGTAGCGCCAAACTGACGCCATGTGTTGACGTTGTACTGGGCGAACGCGGTCTGCAAGATGTGCTCATCCTGAGGCAACTCGTCAAAGCTGACGTTGAAGCCCGCATTATCCCAACCCTCGTCGAGTATCTCGGCGATACGGGTCTGAACGACGGATGGGCCGCTCCACTGCAGTTCGATGTTGATCTTGCCATCGGTGCACGTAGCAGTCGACTCGCCAAGAACGGTGTTGATGTCAGTGCCCTTCTCAGCGCAGTATTCGGCAACGAGTTCAAGAGCCCGTTCAGGATTGTCGCCCTGCTGCACAACGTCGGGGTTGTAGTACTTGCTTTCTTCCGTAAAGCCTTGGTTTGCATCGCTGGCAATGCCGAGCCCGATCAGGTCACGGTAGTTCTGCAACGGTGTTGCCTGAGCAAGCGCTTCGCGGGCACGGATGTCGTCGAATGGTGGAACAGATGTGTTGATCATGGCAAAGGATTCCTCGCCGTTCTCATCAATGAGGTTCTGGACCGAATCGTCGTCCTGGAGGTCGCCGACCGATGCCTGGTTGGTGGTCTGCAGGGCGTTGATCTCGCCATTAAACAGAAGTTCATTGCGAGTATCGGGATCAGTCACAGGCAGGAACTCGACGGCATCGAGGTAGACGTCGCCGCCCCACCAGTCATCGTTGCGAACAAACTTGGTAATCGAATCCTCTGAGCGGCTGTCGAACAAAAACGGTCCGGTGCCGACAGGGGCCTGATTGAGTGTTGGGTCCTCCAGCGTCGCAGCAAGCCAGGTCGGCGATGCCACCATCCCGAGTTGGCCGGCGAAAACACCGTCAAGATAGGCGTTTCCTTCACCTGCGATCAGGTTGAACTGAATCGTGAGGTCATCGAGTAGTTCGATCGCGCCTTCCGCAGGGAAGAACGGTCGGACGGCGAGACCGACAAGCGGGTCGTTACGCTGCGTCTCGAAGTTGACCTGGACAGCTTCTGCGTTAAGGGGCGTCCCGTCGTGGAAGGTGACGCCTTCGCGAAGCTTCACGGTCCAGACGTCGAAGGTTTCGTTCGGCGTGACTGATTCGGCGAGGTACGGGACGACCGTGCCATCGGGCGTGAAAGCAGTGATCGTGTCGAACACGGCGTTGGCCATCATCAGGCCGGGTGACGACAGCGATGAAGAGGCCGGGTTGATGCCGTTGACGTCAGCCTCAAGGCCATAGCGAAGCGTTCCGCCCTGGGTCGGGACGGCCTCGGCCTCGTCCTCGGCGGGAGCTTCGTCCTCGGCTGGAGCTTCGTCCTCGGCTGGAGCTTCGTCCTCGGCTGGAGCTTCGGTGTCGGCGGGAGCTTCGTCCTCGGCTGGAGCTTCCGTCGCAGCGGGAGTCGCGTCGCTGCTCGAACTATCGCTATCGCTACCGCATGCTGCAGCGACGAGTGAAAAACTCACCAACGCTGCAACACTTATCGTTTTCGCACTTCGTGACGATCGTGCCGTCATTGAATTCCCCCTCGGACTCGTGAATGAAAGTCATGACTGTCGTCACTCCCTTCCACTGTAGACGGTTGCAACGCAGGACACTCAATGCGGATTAGAGAAATTTAGAGACAACAAATATCTGCTGGTGAATCCGAAGTTGTCTCATCGATCCGAATCAGCGACACTGCCGTAGTGTGCAGTGATTCGACGGGTACGACGCCTCAGCGTCGAGAAAACTGGAGACGGCACCCAGACCCTCGGCGGCTCGCCCCAGCGCACCCGCATGCCACAGAGATACTCGCCCGCCATGACGCTGCCCTCGACTGCGGCGTGCCGACGTACGTTGATCCGATCAGCGGATTCAGCGTCTTCACGTCGGACTTTCTTGCATCACGCAATTTCTGTTGCTCATCTGGCTGCCGCCACTGTCCATACGCCTAATCGCTCGTAGCTCGGAGCTACTGAACGATCAAAAATTGAATTCACTGAGCCCAATTCAGTCACGGTGTTGATTTGAAAACCAAAGCCCCCGAGCCGTTGTGTACAACTTGGACTTGTTCAGCGACTTGCGGGAGTTACTAAATCGACCAGATACGAGCGAGAACCTTTACAAGTTGACTCAACGACGGCAGGTCGATCGGTCAACTTCACGGAGATGTGCAGCGGAAACCCTGGTCGATGTTGCACCATGAGATGTTGCGTCCGCCGATCAGAAGTAGGCGCAAGACGTCTGTACTGCGCAGATCATGCGTACCGTCGCAATTAGGCTGATCTCAAGGGTGTGAAGTCTGTCCGCATTTTTTACCGGCTTATTATCGACTGATCAGGCGGCGAAAAGTCTCCGTTGTCGAGCAAGGTCACGTCGTTGAGTGCTTAACGTTTTGTACAGTTGACGCATGCCGGTGATGCACCCCACCACGATCGACGAGGCAACGGCGCTGCTGGCGCACCATCCCGGTGCGATGGTGCTCGCAGGCGGTACCGACGCGATGGTCGAGATCAACGACGGGCACCGACGGCCGAACGCGTCGGTCGTCGCGGTGAACCGGATTGCGGCCCTGCGGTCCTGGCGACACGACCCGGCGGCAAAGACGCTGACCGTCGGCGCTGGCGTCACATACACCGAACTGATGCATGAACCGATTGCGTCGCTCGCACCGGCTTTGGCCGAGGCCTCGCGTACCGTCGGCTCCCCACAGATTCGCAACGCCGGAACGCTCGGGGGGAACCTTGGGACGTCCTCGCCGGCAGGCGACGGTCTGCCCGTCCTCGCCGCACTCGACGCCAAGCTCACGCTCGCGTCGGCGGCCGGTGGCAGAACAATGGCGGTGACCGACTTCATCGTCGGCGTCAAGCGCACCGCCATCGAGCCGGGCGAGCTGATCACCGAGATCACGCTTCCTGTTGTCGAGGGCTGGCAGGGCTATGCGAAGGTGGGGGTACGTAATGCCATGGTGATCGCGGTCGCGAGCGTCGCGCTGGTGGTCGACCGCACACACGAGCGCGTTGCCGTGGCCCTCGGATCCGTCGGGCCGACGATTCTGCGCTGTCCCGACGCTGAAGAATTGCTCGCATCATCGATTGACTGGGCAACACTCACGGCGCCCGCCGATGCACTCGAACGTTTCGCAGCCAGTGTGTCTGCGGCCAGCCGGCCGATCACCGATCACCGCTCAACTGCCGAATACCGCCGACACGCCGTTGGGGTCTTGGCCAAACGGCTCGCGCGGCGAGCAGGAGCATCGTTATGAATGAGATCTTCACGTTGCATGTCAACGGCGAGGACCGCGAGGTCCGCGATTCGTGGCTCGGCGAGAACCTTCTCGACGTCCTCCGCGACCGCCTCGGCCTCATGGGCGCGAAGGGCGCATGCGAACAGGGGGAGTGCGGTTCGTGCAGCGTGCTCGTCGACGACGAACTCGTCTGCTCGTGTCTCGTCATGGCTGCAAGCGCGACGGGGCAGGCCATCACGACTGTCGAAGGCGTCGCCCCCGTCGGTGCTCCAAGTGATGTGCAGCAGGCATTCGTCGACGCTGGTGCGGTGCAGTGCGGGTTTTGCACGCCGGGGTTGATCATGGCAGTCCATGATTTACTTGACCGCTCGCCCGAGCCAGGCGACACCGAGATTCGTGAGGAACTGGCAGGCAACGTGTGTCGCTGTACCGGTTATGGCCGAATTATCGATGCGGTTCAGCAAGTCGCGGTCGCCCGACGATCCGCCGGTGGCGAGCTGGGAGCATCGACATGAGCGTGATCGACCAGACCACCACGACGACGCCGCGACACGGGGCGCTGGGCACGTCTCCGACGCGTCCTGACGGCGTCGAGAAGGTGCAAGGCACATACGCCTTCTCCTCGGACATTTCCGCAGACGGCTGCCTGTTCGGTGTGACGCTGCGCTCGCCACACCCCTACGCCCGCATTCTGTCGATCGACCTCTCCGCTGCGTGGAAGATCGACGGCGTGCAAGCAATCGTCACCGCCGACGATGTCCCCGGCCAGTTGACCTATGGGCTGATCTCGCAAGATCAACCGGTGTTTGCCTCCGACGTGGTGCGCTATGTCGGTGAGCCAGTCGCGGCGCTTGCAGCCGATGACCCCGAGGTTGCTCGCCGCGGCATGGAAGCGATTGTGGTCGAGTACGAGGTGCTGACTCCGTTGCTTGACGCTGACGAAGCAATCAGTGGCATGCGCGACCCGATTCACCCAGACGGCAACGTGATCCGTCACCAGCGGATCGTCCACGGGGACGCGGCAGCGACTGGCGACGTCGTCATCGAGGGCACGTACGAGATCGGCATGCAAGATCAGGCGTTTCTCGGCCTTGAAGCCGCACTCGCGCTCCCGGATTCAGGTGGCAAGGGCATTGAACTGCATGTCGCCACCCAGTGGTTGCATGAAGACCGGCACCAGATCGCGGCCTGTCTGGGATTCGACGAAGAGAACGTGCGGCTGGTCCTCGGTGGGGTGGGAGGCGCCTTCGGCGCGCGCGAAGACATCAGCCTGCAGGTGCACTGCTGCCTCCTCGCGTTACGAGTCAGCCGACCGGTGCGCATGGCGTACAGCCGTGGTGAGAGCTTCCTTGGACACGTCCATCGTCACCCTGCGTCGATCTGGATGCGCCACCACGCCACCGCCGACGGCGAGATCGTCAAGATCGAATCGAAGATGGTCTTCGACGGGGGAGCGTACGCGTCGACCTCGTCAGCGGTGCTGATCAATGCGATCACGTTGGCGCAGGGTCCATACCGCTGTCCAAACGCAGTGGTCGATGGCTGGGCGGTGCGAACCAACCATCTCCCATGCGGCGCAATGCGCGGGTTCGGAGCTGTGCAAGCCTGCTTTGCGTACGAGTCGCAGATGGACAAGCTCGCAGCCGCGTGCGGCATTGATCCGTTCGATATCAGGCTGCGGAACGCGATGACGACTGGCGACACGTTGATCACCGGACAGCCGGTGTTGAACGTGGCCCCTGTCGAGGAGTGCCTCCGTGCAACCAGTGCCCTGCCACTCCCCGACGAGCCCGTCGGCGGGCTCCTGCTGCCCGATGGGTCCCAGGACGCGATGAAGTTGCCCGGCGGGGCTGGCCGAACCGCCGATGCGGCCGACGTGGTGCGCGGCATCGGCTGGGGTGTGTCGATCAAAAACCTGATGTATTCAGAGGCGTTCGACGACTACGCAACCGCTCGGTGTCGACTCGTCGACAGCCCCGACGGGGTCCACGTCCATCTCAAATTCGCCACGTCGGAGGTCGGCCAAGGGTTCGTCACGCTTGCGCCGCAGATCGCTCGGACGGTGCTGGGCATCGATGCGGTAGTGATCGATCCGATTGATACGCAGGTTGGTTCGGCCGGGTCGACATCGGCCTCGCGTCAAACCTGGATGAGTGGCGGTGCTGTCAACAAGGCGTGCGGAGTCGTGCGCGATCTCGTGTTTGAGCAGGTGGCCGCCGCCAACGGCTGGGACGCGACGGGTCTTTTCATCGACGGCACCGACATCGTTGACCCAACCAGTGGTTCACGCCTTGACGCCGCTGCGGCATGTTCCGGGTTGAACATCGACGAGACCGTTGAGTACCGGCATCCGCCGACCACTGAGATCGACGAGAACGGCCAGGGCAATCCCCACACCGCGTTCGCCTTCGTCGCCCACCGGGCAGTCGTTGATGTCGACCCCGATCTCGGCCTGGTCAAAGTGGTCCAGATCGCCACCGCCCAAGACGTGGGTCGAGCCCTCAACCCGCTCTCGGTCGTCGGTCAGATCGAAGGCGGCATCGCCCAGGGGCTGGGACTGGCGGTGATGGAGGAGATCATTCAAGTCGATGGCGTCATTCGCAACGGCAACTTCACGGACTACCTCCTGCCGACGTTCCTCGACATGCCGCCTGTCCTGGCCACGCTGATCGAGCAGCCTGACCCGCTTGCCCCGCTTGGCGCGAAGGGTGTCGGCGAACCGCCCTGTATCTCCTCCACGCCTGCGGTTGTGGCTGCCATCCGTGATGCGCTCGCTCAAGCAGGTGTGGACGCCGCGCTGGACCGGGTTCCCGTTCGGCCTGCCGACATCTGCCTCTGAAATGGCGGCATCCCGGTGTGGCCCGAGTAGGTTCCCCAGACATGTCTGAAGAGCGCGAGATTATGACCTGGGACATGCTGGGTGAGGCCACACGAACGCTGTCGCAGATGGTGGCCGACGATGGCTACGAGCCCGACATGATTCTCGGAATCGCCCGGGGCGGATTGCTCCCGGCAGGGGCCATTGGGTACGCCCTCTCGATCAAGAACGTCTACACAATGAACGTCGAGTTCTACACCGGCGTGGACGAGCGTCTTGAAGTCCCGCGCATCCTCCCGCCGGCTCCCGATTTTGTCGACCTGTCACACGGCAAGATTCTTGTCGTTGACGACGTCGCTGATACGGGCCATACCCTCAAGTCGGTCGAAGAATTCTGTGAGGGCAAAGTTGGCGAAGTCCGCACTGCCTGCATTTACGAGAAGTCGCACTCTGTCGTGAAATGCGATTACGTGTGGAAGCGGACCGATCAGTGGATCAATTTCCCCTGGAGCGACAAGGATCCCGTCGCCAAGCGCGACTGGGCCGTCAAAGACGCCTGATCCTCACCAGCAGCGTCAGTTGCTGAAAGCTCGCTGTTGAGCCAGTTGCAATCGTTCGGCAAGCCGCTTGGCGGGAACGATACCGAGGAGTTTGTCGCCGTTCCAGACGGTGACGAGTGGATTCGTCGGGTTCACGCGGGGGAGCACTGACGACAGATCATCGTCTGGCCCAGCCTTGGCCAGTGTGCTGAAGGGCGTCATCAGCTGGGTCAGCATCACCATCGCTCGCTGATCGGACGGGATGGCCCACAGCTGATCCTCGAGGACGAGCCCGTCCACATGGCCGTCGCCGTTCGCGTCGAGCGCGACCGCCCCGGCATGACCGAGTCGTTGCCGCTGATCGATCATCGAATCAGCATCCATGTCGCTACCAGCATGGGCAATGCCGAACCATGTGAGGTCGCGGACCTTCACGCCATCGAGTTGCTCACCGATGTATGAGGCCATGATCTCCGCGCGAGCGTTCATCGCAATGAACACGCCGGTGACGGCAATGAAGATGCCCTGCATTCCTTGGATCATCAGTGCTACGCCGATGATGCCGAGACTCCATCCGAGGACGCGACCAGCATTGCCAGCGTCGCGCATTGCCCGGTACTTGTTACCGGTGCGCGCCCACCGCACCGCTCGAACCACGCGGCCGCCGTCGAGCGGTGAGCCGGGGAGCATGTTGAACACGGCGAGCACGACGTTGATGAACCCGATCCAGATCAAGACGTTGGAACGGAACAGGAATGCCAATCCGACACTTATGACACCGATCAGCAAGCTGACTGCGGGCCCGGCGACAGCGATCAGGCCGTCGGCCTTCGGCGTGGGCGACTCACGGTCGAGCCGGGCAACGCCACCGAGCGCCCACAGATCAATCGACTCGGTGTTGACGCCGTAGCGACGCGCCACCAGTGCATGGCCGAACTCGTGCAGAAGGATGGAGATGAAGAAGGCGAGCGTGGCGATCAGGCCGGCGACGACGCCGAGCGCGGCCGCGAGGTTGGCCCCGAACAGTGCAGCGACAAGCGCCATGCTCCAGTGGGCGCGGACCGGAATTCCGAAGTACCGACCCAAGTTCAATGATCCGGGTGATCTCATGATGTGTTCAACCGTACGCCCGTTCCCCCTATTCCGCCCGCCACCCCTCCATCCGGTTCCAACGAGCCCACTCCACTCCATTCGGTCCAGTCCGGTCCAGTCCAGTCCAGTTCGGCCCAGTCCAGTCCGAAAAATGTGGCGTGATGTTCGCTCAGCGGCGCTCATCCCACACATTTCGGGAGTTTTGTGGCGTTAGGAACGGTGGGCGAGGATGACGGTGGCGCAGTTCCGGCCGCTGGCGCCCCACACACCGGCGCCGGGGAATGTCGCGGCGCCGGTGAGGTAGAGGCCGTCGACTGCGGTCTCATACTTTGTCAGCTCAGGATTCGGGTTGCGGAAAGCAGCGAGCGGGCCGCCAGCAAAGCTCGTTGCATGTCCGGCCGGAAGATGGAATGCCGACTCGTAGACCGCTGGCGTCATGGCACGCCATTCGACAATGGAGTCCAGGAACCCTGGCTCGCACAACTCAGCGAATGCCTCGAGCCAACGTCGAGGCTCAGCGCCGTGACGGTTCGGATCAGCCCACCCGGCGCCGTCAGGGCCGCGGAACCCGTACGGCGTGAACAGTGCTTCGAGGCTGAACACGTGACGACCCTCGGGTGCCATCGTCGGATCAAGCAGGGTTGGAACGTTGACGAGCATCCCGGGACGGTCGAGGATCTCGCCGCGCTGCATCAGGTGGTAGCCGCGATCAATGTCGCTGAGTGAGGGCGCGATAACCGTGGTCGGTCCGAGCGGCCGATGATGCCCTTTGAGCACCGGGGGAGCGGTGAGGATCGCATCGATCTTGGATTCGTAGCCCTCGTCATGGGGCACATTGCGCCATCGACGGATCAGATCGTCGGCCTTCGCCGGCGGGTTTGTGAGCCATTTCAAGAAGGTGTCGTGAGGATTGCAGGCCGAGACGACCACGGGAGCGTCGAAGCCGGTGCCGTCGGTCAGGCTGACGCCCCTCACCGCGTCGCCGTCGCAACTGATTGAAGCGACCGGGCTGTCGGTGCGGATTGAACCTCCCGCAGCGATGAAGGAAGCCAGCAGGGTTTCGGTGACCTGGCCGCTTCCGCCGACCGGTCGGCCAACAGTGCCCACGTGGCGCATTGCATGGGTCAATGCGCCCAAGCCTGACCCTTCGAACTCGGGCGAGATCCCCCAGACCATCGGGCCAGTCAGAGCCCCAGGCCCGGTGATGGCTGGCGTCGTGAAGAACGACCGCAGCACGTCCGCGGCACTCCGACGCGACCACCGGAGCAAGGTCGGTGTTCCCGCAAGACGTTTGCGCAGGGCGAGCTTCGTGAGCCCGGCGAGCGTGGGCGGCTCGGATGCCGCGTCGAAGATCATGCTGATCGCTGGACTCGCGGCCTTGACGTATCGGCGGTAGTTGTCGACCTCGTCGGGAAACGAAGCTGCGAGTGACTGAAGTGTCGTTTCGAGATCGTGATGATGGGACCAACTTGCACTGGCCTGGGTGCCGTCCCACGCCATGTTGTGCTGCGCCGGCTCGACGTCGATGTACTCGAGGCCGTGCGCAGCCAGGCCGAGTTCGGAGATCACTGGAGTGGTGCGAAACGTGAGATGGTCACAGTTGCAGATGTTGACCGTGGCACCCCCGAACGACTCGCTTGCCGCCGTACCGCCCACGTGCGACCGTGCCTCGAGCAGCAGCGTCTTCATGCCGCCCCGCGCCAGATACGCGGCAGTGACCAGTCCGTTGTGGCCGGCTCCGACCACGATGGCATCGAAGGTTTGTGACTCGGGTTGTTCGCTCACTCCGCCAGTCTCCCGCGCGGTTGGGTCAGCGGCGTAACGTGAGCGTGTGTCATCTGTTTCAACATCACGCCGCCTCGACGAACTTCGCGCCCCACAACTCGATGAGGCGCTCAGCGCATCGAGCATCATCGTGCAGCCGCTTGGCGCCATCGAGCAGCACGGACCGCACCTACCGTTCAACACTGATCTCCTGATTGCGGATCGAGTCGCGACAGGTGCTGTCGATGCGGTCGGGGAACAGCACGACGTCTGGTTGCTTCCTCCTTTGGCCTACACGAAGTCAAACGAGCACGCGTGGAGTTCCGGCACCATCTGGTTGTCGGCGTCCACGCTGCTTGCCGTACTTGACGACATCGGCCGCTGTATCGCCAAGACCCCGGCTCGAAAGCTCGTGTTCCTCAACGGGCACGGCGGCAATTCGGCCCTCGTTGCAGCCGCCAACCGCGAATTGCGGCTCGCTCACGGGCTGATGACGTTCCTGGCCCATCCGTCGATTCCACCCGATCAAGGCGGCCACTCCGCAGCTGGCGAACTCGGCATGGGGATTCACGGCGGAACTGACGAAACATCGCTGATGCTGCATCTCGCCCCCGAACTGGTCGACATGTCGGTCGCGACACGAAACGTCCCCGAGCAGCTCGCCGACAACCAGCACGTCAAGTTTGGCGGATCGGTTGCCTTCGGCTGGCTGTCAAACGACTTCGGCCCCGACGGACACATCGGTGACCCGCTTCCGGCCACCGCGGAACTCGGAAAGCAACTGTTTGACGGCGCAGTGAAATCGTTGGGCGAAGCGCTTGGCGAGATCGCCGCCTTCGAACTCCCGATGACCTGAGGTTCGGGCCGCGCGGCGCACCACCGTCGGGCTGTTGTCCAGAAAAAGCACAACGGTGCGCCCCTCAGGCCACGAGGACCAGAGGAGCGCACCGATATGATCAATCACATTGTCGGTATCTCGATGTGAGCTACGCAGCTCCGAGAGCGACGAGGATCAGGCCACCGACGGCGGTTGCGTCGGCCTGAAGGCCGAGCAGTTCGGCTACAGCGGTTGCTGCGTCGCCGTCTTCTGACGTCTGGAGTGCGCTGTTGAAACCTGCCATCACTGTCTGGAGCAACAGTGAATCAGCTTCGGCGGCGTCGGCAGGGAAGCTGGCCAGCAGCGTGTCGCCAGCAGCGCGCAGCGGTGTCGCTGACGGAGCCGTGTGAGGTGCGTCGAGGAAGCCCAGGGCCTCATCACCGAACAGTCCCAGCTGTGTGACGTACTCGGTGTAGGTCGCTGGGTCGGACTGCACGATGCCGACAAATTCCTCGCTGGGTGCGTCAGCCGGGGCTTCGGTGGTTGCCGGGGCTTCGGGCTCTTCGACGGCCTCGACGGGAAGTCCGATCGATGCGTCGATGTACTCGTTGGTCACCAGGTCGGCGGGCGTGAGCCCCTCGACGCCGAACACCGGGCCCGCGATCTCGATGAAGCCGGTCAGCCGGTTCTCATCGAAGTTGCCAAGCGTGGCGTCCGGGCCATTGCTGACCAGACCGAGTTCGAGCTGCAGTGCAACCGATGCTGCACCGAGTTCTGCGTCGTAGACCCAGAAGTCGTTGTACTCGTTGACGGCCTGAACGATGAGCTCGTTGGTGGCAGCCGGGTCGTTGATGTAATCAATGGTGGACTGCTGCACGA
>NZ_CAXCAM010000065.1:0-12511 GCF_963980585.1 uncultured Ilumatobacter sp. | reverse complement strand
GTGGCAATGATCAGAGAGATTCCGGCCCACTGATGGGCGACGCGATCGGCGCCACACTCGGGTACGCAGTGGGCATCGCGATCAGCCCGATTCCCATCGCGGCAGTGATTCTGATGCTGTTCAGCGGCCGGGCGCGCATCAACAGCGTCTCGTTCATGGTCGCCTGGGTTGCCGGCATTGCACTGGTGACGACCGTCGTGCTGCTCATTCCGGGCCTCGAGGCCGACAACAGCGAACCGAGTGAGACCACCGGGTGGATCAAGCTTGCCCTCGGTGCGCTCCTCCTTGTCGCCGGTGCGCGGCGATGGCGGACACGCCCCGGCCCCGACGACGAGGTGAAGATGCCGGGGTGGATGGCCAAGATCGACGACCTCAAACCGGGTGCGTCGTTCGGGCTCGGGTTCCTGCTGTCGGCGCTGAACCCCAAGAACCTGCTGCTCGCCCTCGGTGCGGGTGTCTCAATCGGAGCGCTTCCGCTTTCCACGGGCGAGACCGTCGGTGCAGTTGTGGTGTTCACCGTGATTGCGGCGATCACCGTGACCGTTCCCGTGATCGCCTATCTGATCGCCGGCGAACGGCTTGACCCCACGCTTGATCACGCCAAGGCGTGGTTGCTCGGGAACAACTCCGCAGTGATGGCGGTCCTGATCATCGTGTTCGGCGTCAGCCTGCTCGGTGACGCCATTCAGATCCTGACCTGACGAGACAACAAGCGCCTGCACTCGGACCCAGAACGGGGCGCCCATGCGGCTTGGCGCCCCGTCAGATTGTTGGCTCATGTGTTGTACCTCCGGTGGCTCGTCACCTGAAGTCGTAGAGCGTCGCGGGATTGTCAACCAGCACGCGACGACGAGTCGCCTCGTCGGGGATGAGATCTACGAGCAGATCGATGAGGTCGCCGTCGTCCGGCATATGGCGCACATTGGGATGCGGCCAGTCGGTTCCCCACAGCACGCGTCCAGGGGCGGCGGCAACGAGTGCTCGGGCGAACGGAACGACGTCGTCATAGGGCGGTGGCCCGTCGGCAGTGAGCCGCTCGGCACCCGAAATCTTCACCCAGGCCCGTTCATCGCGCATCAGGTCGAGCAGTGTTTGGAACGGCTGCTGCTCAATCCCGTCGGCGGTTGGGACCCGAGCCATGTGATCGATCACGAACGGACACGGCATCCGGTCGAGGAGATCGGCGTACTCAGGCAGGTCCTTGGCATCGAAGTGCAGCACGATGTGCCAACCGTGTGGCTGGACCTTTTCAACGAGCCGCCAGAACACATCGAGGTCGGGTGCGCCGCCGAGGTGTTTGACGAAGTTGAATCGGGTGCCGCGCACACCGGCGGCGTGGAGCGCAGCGATGTCGGCATTGGTGAACGACTCATCGATCATCGCCACGCCTGCATAGCGCCCGCTGCCGCGGCGAAGCGCATCGACCATCGCGGCATTGTCGGTGCCGTGGCACGACGCCTGCACGAACACCGCACGTGACAGGCCGAGGCGTTCCTGGAGCCGCTCAAAATCTTCGAGACCAGAGTCGGGAGGCGTGTAGGACCGGTTGGCGGAGAAAGGAAAGCGGGCCGCGGGGCCGAACACGTGGCAGTGAGCGTCGGTCGCTCGGGCAGGCGGAGTCCAACGGAGGGGAGCGTGGGGGGCTGGGTGAGGGCCGGGAACTGATTTCATGGTGAGGCGGGGAAGACGACACCGTCCATCAATTTGCGTGCCGTGCGGATGATGCCGGCGCGCCGTGCAATGGGTGGATTTGCGCTCGTGTCGATGTCAAGAGTGGCGGTGAAGCTGCCGGTCGGGTGCTCGCAGACGATGATGCCGTCGAGCCCGGCGCCCGTGCGGATGACGTCTGCTACCGGTGAGCCGGGAAGCAGTGCTGCGGTTGCGACCGATACGGCACCCAGCACGCCGATCGCTTCGTGGCACCGGTGTGGAATGAACGTGCGCGTCGAGAGGTCGCCGCTCCCCGTGGGAGGGGACACCATGGTGAGTTTCGGGACGGTGGTTTCGGTGACGTCGCCGAGCCCCATCAGTTGGCCGGCCTGCAAGCGGATTGATTCCAGGCGGGCCCGGAGTGCGTCGTTGCTGTCGAGTTTGTCGGGTGTCTCGGCACCCGTGATCCCGAGGTCTGTGGCGCTCATCACGACGACCGGCATGCCGTTGTCGACCATCGTCACCGCGATGCCATCGATCCGATCGACGGCCGATCCGGTGGGAAGCAACGCGCCGCATGAGCCGCCCGCGATGTCGGCGAAGTCGAGTTGCACGCGGGCCGCGGTTCGGGGCACACCATCGATGGCGGTCGCGCCAGCGTAGACCGGGAGCCCGTCGTTGACCGGAAACGTCGACGTGGCCACAGAGTTGGTGTTCGACATGTACACGCGAACACTCGCGCTGGGTCCGGTGACGACGATCAAGCCGCGCTCGACGGCGAACTGAGCGGTTGCAGCGAGCAGGTTGCCGCAGTTCTGTCGGTCGCTCACGAGCGCCTGGTCGACGCTGACCTGCAGGAAGAGGTAGTCGATATCTGCGTCTGAGCGAGCGCTGCGACTGATCACGGCAACTTTGCTCGTCAGCGGCGTTGCGCCGCCGATCCCGTCGATCTGGCGGGCATCGGGCGAGCCCATCACGGCGAGCAACAGCGCATCGCGCTCTGCGGGATCTGCCGGAAGGTCATTGCTGAGGAAGAACGCACCCTTGGACGTTCCGCCGCGCATCACCATGCAGGGAACGCCAACCATTGCCCCATTCTGCCCCGGTTCAGCGGTTGCCTACAATCGACCTCTCATGGCGATTGACAAGCCCTACCTCGACATTCCAGGAACGACCGTCTTTGACGCGGCGCAATCGCGCAAAGGCTATTGGCTCAACCAGTTCTGCATGTCGCTCATGCGGGCCGATAACCGCGAGCGCTTCCTCGGCAACGAGCCTGCGTACCTCGACGAATGGGAGATGACCGCGGCGCAAAAGCAGTCGGTGCTCGATCGGGATATGAACGCAATGATCGCACTGGGCGGCAACATCTATTTTCTCGCCAAGATCGGCGCCACCGATGGCAAGAGCTTCCAGCAAATGGCTGGGTCGATGACGGGCATGTCCGAAGACGAGTACCGGGCGATGATGATCGGTGGTGGACGCTCGATCGACGGCAACCGCCATGTCGGTGAAGCGCCATGAGCGCACGGATCACCGCAGCGGTCTTCACGTCCCATGTTCCAGCGATTGGCGCAGCGCTCGATCAAGGCAAGACCGACGAGCCGTACTGGCAGCCATTGTTCGCGGGTTACGAACCGTCGAAGGAGTGGATGCGCGACAACACTCCCGATGCGATCGTGCTCGTGTTCAACGATCACGCCACGGCCTTCAGTCTCGACATGATCCCCACCTTTGCGATCGGCACCGCTTCGTCCTACGCGGTGGCCGATGAGGGATGGGGCCCGCGCCCGGTGCCCGAGGTTCGGGGACATCCCGACCTCGCCGCGCACATCGCGCATTCGGTCATTCAGCAAGATTTTGACCTGACCATCGTCAATCGGATGGCGGTCGATCATGGCCTCACCGTCCCGCTGTCGCTGATGTTCGGCCAGCCCGATGCCTGGCCGTGCCCGATCATCCCGGTGGCGGTGAACGTCGTGCAGTACCCGGTTCCATCCGGGCAGCGTTGCCTCGACCTTGGCAAGGCCATCCGCAACGCGATCGAGTCGTACGACGACTCACTCGACGTACAGGTGTGGGGCACCGGTGGCATGAGCCACCAACTGCAGGGTCCTCGCGCCGGTCTGATCAACGCCGACTTCGACGCAGCATTCCTGGACACATTGATCGCCGACCCGGCGCGCCTTGCCGCCATGCCTCACGTCGAGTATCTCCGTGAGGCAGGTTCCGAGGGCATCGAACTGGTGATGTGGTTGATCGCCCGCGGTGCAATGGGCGACCTTGCCGGCCGACCGGCACCCTCCGTCGAGCATCGCTTCTACCACGTGCCAGCGAGCAACACCGCTGTTGGCCACCTCATCCTGACCGAGCCAGATTCGGAGACCTGATGACCATCAATGTTGCGCTGGCAGGTGCCGGCGCATTCGGGATCAAACACCTCGATGCCATGAGCAAGATCGACGACGTGCGAGTGGTGTCGGTCGTTGGCCGCACGCTCGAACCGACCCAGGAGGTCGCGGCGAAGTACGGCATCGGGCACGTCACGACCGACTTGGCCGAGAGCCTCGCACTGGACGAGGTCGACGCCGTCGTGTTGGCCACACCGACTCAGATGCATGCCGCACAGTCGATTGCCTGCCTCGATGCCGGCAAACACGTCGAAGTTGAGATCCCGCTGTGCGACAACCTTGCCGACGGCCGCCGCGTCGTCGAAGCACAGCAACGAACTGGACTCGTGGCGATGTGCGGCCACACACGCCGGTTCAATCCGAGCCACCAGTGGGTCAACCGACGGGTCCAGGCGAATGAGTTCGCGATTCAGCAAATGGACGTCCAGACGTACTTTTTCCGTCGGACGAACACCAACGCTCTGGGCAATGCACGAAGTTGGACTGACCATCTGCTGTGGCACCACGCCGCGCATACCGTTGACCTGTTCGCCTACCAAGTCGGCAGCCCGATTGTCGACGCCCATGCGATGCAAGGCCCGATCCACCCCGAACTGGGGATTGCGATGGACATGTCGATCCAGCTGCGCGCCGCGTCGGGTGCGATTTGCACTCTGTCGCTGTCGTTCAACAACGACGGTCCGTTCGGCACCTTCTTCCGATACATCGGTGATACCGGTACGTACATCGCTCGTTACGACGACCTCGTCGACGGACGTGAGGAGCCGATTGATGTGTCTGACGTCGATGTCTCGACCAACGGCATCGAACTCCAAGACCGGGAGTTTTTCTCAGCCATCCGAGAAGGCCGCGAGCCAAACAGCAGCGTCAATGACGTGTTGCCGTGCTACGAGATCCTCGACCGCCTTGAGCGCCAACTGGCGAAGTGAGGTGGTGCGCCGGCCGAGCGGTGTGTTCTTGCGGACACCCGCCACATGAAATTCGGCGATGAGTTGGCGTTGTTGTGATGGCTATTCATCAAATCGTCGTCGATGGGCTCCAGCGCGCTCTGCACGTCGAATCCTGCGTTGTCCAGGAGCGCGTGCCGAGCGGTCCACCATCGGCAAGGGTGCCGTTGACTGAATCGGGACTACACACATCAAAATGATCCATTTCGACCTCAAGGCCCTCGTCCGCTTTAAGCAGGCCGTCACCCTGAACACCGGAAAGAAAGTTTCTGCTGCCTGGGGCGGCGTATCTACTACTAGTCCATCTTGTCTAATTCGTCAGCCCGTTATTTTCAGGGAAACACCCGGACCCAGTCGTTGGCCACGCTTACTTTGAGCCATCCCAGCCGATCTGCAACGTCCCTGATCGGTTCGCCGTCGGCAGTAGTTTCTGCAGAGCCTGCGTAGGAAAATTCGCGGTCCGCATCATCGTGATCGATGAGAATCGCTAGTCCTGGCTGGGGCCCCGCAAGCGCGTATTCGAGCATCGCCTGATCGCCGGCGGTATTTCCGGCCGCCAAGATCGGTCGTCGTCCTATGTGCATTTGAATATGCTCAACTTTCGCCTCCTTGTCGTTGAGTTTCCCGTGCGCCGATGACTTGCGCACGAGCGACGGTCGGCCCTGATCATCACGGATGAAGTCATATCCGATCAGGCTGCCAACAACGAGCTCAGAGGGAATGCCGTACAACGGCTCACTAATTACTCGAACAAACTCAGTCCCCCCACCTGTGACGACGCCGACGGTGAATTCAAGAGCTCTGAGTTCCTCCAGAAGTTCCAGCATGGGCTGAAACACGAGGCCCTCGAGTCCGGTTCCCAAGGTGCGGTGCTTGTAACTATTCTTAAAATCGAGCACTAACGCCGTGAACTGCTCCGGCGTAAGGCCATCCAAGAGAGATGTAAGTGATCCCAGGAGTCGCTCGAGCCCTATGTCATCCATCGCCGCCGCATCGTGGGAGAGCAAAGCAGCAAACTCGGGCCGTTCTCGAAGCGTTGGATCAGACTCGACTTGTCGGGTCAGTATTCCGACAAAGAAGTCGAGTTGTATGTATGACGGACGTTCCGTCCAGAGAGTCCCGTCGTTGTCGAAGCAGGCAACACGTTCATCTACCGGGACTGATTTTAGGTCATCGAGATAGGCGATAAGCCGCTCCCGCGTTTCCCCCGGACGCCAGGATGGGAGTCGATCTGTCATGTCACTCTCCTGTCTCGCAACCAAAGATAATGTGCTGCTTAGGTGTAATGAGATACTACCCTTTCTAAATGCCGCTGTCGACCCCGACCCAGCCCTTTCGTCTGTACAGCATTTAAGAAGTATTCACTAATCGGCTTGAAGCGAGCTGAGCTCGCCTGCCCAAGGGTGGCGGGTGTGAGGCCGATTTTTTGGGAAAGGCCAATGAGTGCAGAAGGATGACGGGCTTTCGGACGTTTTGTGCCTGATCGGTTGGAATGGGCACGCTGACTGATTCAGCGTGAGCTGTAAGACGGGGCTCCTTGGAATTGTGACCACTTTACGCCACTCGCTATTATTTGGAACGCCGTTCCAATATGCGGGGACTTCGGGTAATGAGGTCAAGAAGGGGTAGTGACAATGACTGACACCGACACCAGTACTGACACGGAGATCCCATGGCCACCAGCGGGATTCCGTGGGCCCGAGCAAGAGCAGGCTGAAAAAGGCGCCGACGTTGCCCCGGCGGATGAGTTGGCCCTCGAAGAGATCAACCCGTTGAACGCTCACCTGTTCGCAAACGATCGTTATCACCGCTACTTCGAACGACTGCGAAATGAAGACCCGGTCCACTTCAATGAGATCGAAACCGCAGGCAGGTACTGGTCAGTGACCAAGGGTGAAGATATAAAAGCGGCGGAGGCTGACTGGCAGACGTTTTCGTCGGCCAGCGGCATCACGTTGGGCGTCCCGACTGCGGAGCGTGGTGCCGTAGGGTCGGAGACATCGGCATTCATCGCAATGGATCCGCCTGAGCATCGCGCGCAGCGTCGGACGGTGACGCCAGCTGTGCAGCCGAAGAATTTGATGAACCTCGAACCGCTTATTCGAGAGCGGACGGTGGAAGTGCTCGAGTCGCTCCCCGAGGGCGAAACGTTCGACTGGGTTGAGACGGTCTCCATTGAGTTAACGACGCGGATGTTGGCAACCTTGTTCGACTTTCCGTTCGAGGACCGCATGAAACTTGCCCGCTGGTCCGACATTGTCTTCGCAATTCCTGAGCCGGGGGGCGTCATTGAATCCCTCGAGCAACGCCAAGAAGAACTGATGGAATGTGTGCAGTACTTCTCGGGGTTGTGGGAAGAGCGCCGTGAAAGTCCAGGTGGTGATCTTGTCTCGATGCTCGTGCACGGAGAGGCGACGAAGGGCATGTCTGCTGTGGAGCACCTGGGCAATTTGCTTTTATTGATCGTCGGAGGCAACGACACCACTCGGAACACGATGAGTGGCAGTGTCTATGGACTGAATACATTCCCAGAGCAATACGACAAGTTGGTCGCGAATCCAGATCTGATCCGCAACATGGTCCAGGAGATCATCCGTTGGCAGACGCCGCTCTCCTATATGCGTCGGACCGCGACCCGTGACTGTGAGCTCGGTGGCAAGCAGATCAAGAAAGACGATCAGCTCCTCATGTGGTATCTGTCGGCGAACCGCGACGCGACCGTGTTCGACAACGCCGACGCCGTCGACATCGAACGCGAGAATGCCGATCAGCATCTCTCATTCGGGTATGGCGTGCACCGTTGTATGGGCCTCCGGTTGGCAGAGATGCAGCTGCGGATCCTGTGGGAAGAAATCCTCGAACGCTTCGAACGGATCGAAGTGCAGGCCGAACCAGGCCGTACGCTCTCGTCGTTCGTCCACGGCTACACCAGCCTCCCGGTGACCGTCACCCGCAAGTAAGGGGACGGGCACGCGGCCCCACCCCTCGGAGTACCCATGCCCGTCGACCTCGACCCCCGCCGCTTCACTCTTCTCGACATCGAGCACCGCGATGACGGCGTGTCGATTGTCGTGCTGAACCGCCCAGAAAAGCGCAACGCACTCAACGTCGCCACCATCGACGAGCTCGTCGACTTCTTCGCTGCCGCCCCGCGTGCCGGAGTCAGGGCAGTCGTACTCGCCGGCGCCGGTGATCATTTCTGTGCGGGCCTTGACCTGATCGAACACCACGACGCGGACCGGAGTCCGGCGGACTTCATGCACGTGTGTCTGCGATGGCACGAGGCGTTCAACAAGATGGAGTACGGCGGCGTCCCGGTGATTGCGGCGTTGAGTGGTGCCGTCGTCGGTGGCGGCCTTGAGCTGGCGAGTTCGGCCCACATCCGGGTGATGGACAACTCGACGTACTTCGCGCTCCCGGAGGGACAGCGTGGCCTGTTCACCGGTGGCGGCGCGACGATTCGGGTTGCCCAGCTGGTCGGCAAAGCACAAATGGTCGACATGATGTTGACCGGTCGCGTCCATCAGGGCCAGGCGGCCGTCGATCTCGGGTTGGCGCAGTACATCGAAACGGAACGGTCGAGTTTCGACAAAGCCCTCGAGATCGCACAGCAGGCGGCGGCGAATCTGCCGCTGACGAACTTTGCGATCTGCTCGGCCATTAGCCACATGCAGAACATGTCGCCATTCGATGCGGCCTACGCCGAGTCAGTCGTGGCTGGGGTCGTCAATACGCAGCCCGACGCCCGCGCCCGCCTCGCAGCGTTTGCCGACAAGTCGGCTCCGCGCACGCGCCCCGACGCTCCGTAGCCTTCGGCCCATGGGCAATCGGGCGGCGCAGGCTGCGACAAAGGCCGCCAGATCGACGGTGGGATTCGCGGCTCGACGGATCGCTTCGAGCGAGTGGCTGATGAGCATCGTCTACGACCACATGAACGAGACCAACTTTGCTGGGCTCGCCGAGCACGAAGAGATGTTGAGTGACTCGGTTCGTGTCGACGCGTACCACCGCGGCATTGAGCGGAACGTACAGTCCGGCGACGTTGTTCTCGACCTCGGGACTGGCACCGGCTTGCTCGCGTTCATGGCGAGCAGAGCTGGAGCGAGCAAGGTCTACGCCGTTGAACACTCAGATTTCATTCAGGTCGCGCGCGAGATCGCACAACTCAACGGCTTCACGAACATTGAGTTTGTGCAGGCCAACAGCCGTGAGTTCACGCCCCCCGAGCCGATCGATGTCGTGCTCCACGAACAGATGGGCGATGAGCTGTTCAACGAGAACATGCTGCAGAACGTGCTCGACCTGCGCGATCGGGTGCTGCGCCCCGGCGGGCGGATCTTGCCCGCCACCTTCCGACTCTTCGCTGAGCCAGTGACCATCCATGACGCGATGAGGATCAGACGTTTCTGGAACATCGATCTTCCCGATGGCATCGATCTCAGCGCGACCGAGCACTCACCGATCGCCGGGCGATTCGACACCGGCCGCAACGAACAGTTCTGGGCCCGGCCAGGATCGGTGGCTTCCACCGTTGGCGAGCCGCACCCCGTTCTCGAGTTCGATCTCCACACCCTTGAGTCGCTCGAGTCGCTGGCGACTGATCACCTCATCGAGCGCACTGCTTCCGCCGACGCGATCGTCGATGGCTGCTGTGTGTGGTTCGAGGCAGAGTTCGACGATGCCACGACGCTGTCGACGAGCCCGCTGGCACCGCTCACCAGCTGGGGCAACCGAATCTTTCGACTCGACCAACCGATCGGTCAAGGCGAGCAACTCCGACTGAACCTTCGGATGGGCCAGCTCTTCGAGCCGTCAACCTGGCACGTCGATCTGCTCTAATCGTCACGCGCGAGCGGCGGTGCCGTCGATGCGCGGACGACCAGCTCAATCGGAAGGATGGTGCGGCGTGGTGGACCACCGTTGATCTGCTCGAGGAGCAGTTCTGCCGCGGCTCGACCCTTGTCGACGAGCGGTTGGCGGATCGTTGTCAGTGGTGGGTCCCAGGTGCGCGCCCGGGGCACGTCGTCGAAGCCGACCAGTGAGAGGTCGTCGGGGATGTGCCGCCCGACCAGTTGCCCGGCCTGACTGGCCCCGATCGCGATCTGGTCGCTGAAGCACAGCAGTCCCGTCACCGTTGGGTGTGCCTCGATCAGATGGACGGCGGCACGCCTGGCCGAGTCCGGATCGTTGCCGCCCGCTTCCCAGAGCACCAGGTCGGCTGCGTCGAGGCCAGCGTCGACCATTGCGGACCGGTAGCCGGCGATTCGTTCGCGGGCGATCCTCATCGTTGCTGCTTGTTCGCGATCGGCTCCGACGTGTCCGCTCCTCACTTCGGAGGTGAGTCGACCGAGCAGGACCGCCATGTGCGTGTGGCCGAGGTCGATCAGGTGTTGGGCTGCCAACCGAGCGCCGGCGCGGTCGTCGATGCCGACGAACGAGGTGCGGTCGCCTAAGTCGGGTTCGTCGACCACTACGACTGGTCGATTTCGGCTCAGGACCGACTCGAGCGCGGGATCGCCGTCGGCGACCGAAAAGACGATGTGACCGTCGACTGCCGCCGAGCCAACCGCGGTGTCGCCGAGCGCGACGCCGGGGGGAGAGGGCAAAAGGGTCAGTCCGGTGCCTGACAGGGCGCTGGTCTCAGCGACGCCCTGCATGAAGCTGGTGGTGTCCGGGTCGGTGAACACGAATCGCAGGTCCTCGGTGAAGAGCAGTCCAATGGCTCCCATGTGCCCGCTCCGAAGCATTCGGGCAGCGGCGTCGGGGCCTCGATAACCGAGTTCGGCGGCGGCTTGCAGGATCTGCTCGCGCAGTGCAGCGCCGAGTTCGTGAGGGCGGTTGTATGCGTTGGAGACGGTGGTGCGCGACACGCCGACGCGGTCGGCAACGGTCTGCAAGGTCACGCGGTTCGACATGTCGAACCTGCCCTTAGGCGGCGAGGCGAACCTCGTCGGCGACGACCGACGCGAATCGAGTGGCAGCCCACAGCTTTGACGTTCCGGTGTCTGGTTCCGACCAGGGGACGCTGATTTCGAGCGTTGAGAACCGGTCGGTTCCGCTGACACGGACTTCGGCGCCGTTGAGGGAGGTGAGGCCCTGGTTGACGCGCAGGCCGGAGTCGATGGCCGAGGTGTGGGTCTCGTTGCGGCCGTCGGCGACCAGTTCGGTTGCTGCATCGAGTCCGGTGACCACCGCGCGAGCGAGGTTGGCCTCGATGTCGGCGGGGAGTGAATCGACGAAGTGGGTAAAGAGAAGTTTCATGATGGGGGGCTCCTGTGCAAGATCTACTGTATCGATCAAGTTCTGAATCGATACAGTACCGCCGCACGTCGGGATCTTCCACCATGAACGTTGTCACGTCGGGCTGCGGCGAAACCGCTGCTCAGGCAATCCAGGCTTTGACCGCGGACAGGTCGTCGAGGGCGTTCGCCCCGGTCGCGTTGACCGTGAGATGGGTGACTCCGACCTGCTTGTACACACCGAGGCGTTCCTTGACGTGGGCCTCGGTGCCGATGAGGTTCGCGGTATCGACATACTCATCCGGCACCGCCGCCATCGCCTCGGCGCGTTGGCCGCCGAGGAACAGATCCTGGATCTTTTCTGCCTCCTCTTCCCATCCGTATCGGCGGAAGAGGTCGTTGTAGTAGTTCTTCGACTTGGCACCCATACCACCGACGTAGAAGCCGACGTGACCACGCGCGCCCTCGCGGGCATCGGCGACGTCGGCGCCCTCGCCAATGGCGAGTTGGGCGTCGCCAAAGATGCTGAGTGGGCCGAGGTCGGCTGAACGTTTGGCATTGCCGGCTGCGAGCGCTTCGCCCCACACCCGGTCGAAACGGTCGGGGACGAAGTGAATGGGCTGCCAGCCGTCGGCGATCTCCGCGGTCATCTCGACATTGCTCGGGCCAATCGACGCAATGACGATCGGGATATCTGGGCGTGCGATCCGGTTCATGAACTTCAGTGGTTTACCGAGACCGGTTCCCTGGTCCGCCGGCAGCGGGAGGGACACCGCCTTGCCATCGTGGGTGACCTTGTCCCCGGACCAGACCTTGCGACAGATGTCGACAGTGTCGCGAGTTCGCCCGAGCGGGCGCTTGAACGGAACGCCATGCCAGCCCTCGACGACCTGTGCGCCGGAGGTGCCGATCCCGAGGGTGAACCGGCCGCCGGAGAGCGCGTCGATGGTTGCCGCCGACTGGGCGATGAGCGCAGGCGAGCGGGAGTAGACATTGACAATGCCGGTCATCAACTCGATGTGGTCGGTCTTTGCCGCGATGTAGCCGAGCACGGACACCTGGTCGAAGCCGTAGATCTCGGGAATGAGCACCATGTCGACGCCAGCGGCCTCGAGGTCTTGGATCTTGGAGGTGAAGCGCTCGACGTTGCCGTCGAACATCAATGCGGTGGAGAGCTTCATGGTCGTTCCTTGCTTGCTTGTGGCTTGCTTGTGGCTTGATTGTGGCTTGATTGTGGCTTGATTGTGGCTTGCTTGCTGCTTGT
>NZ_CAXCAM010000064.1:0-12845 GCF_963980585.1 uncultured Ilumatobacter sp. | reverse complement strand
GTCTTCTTCTTGGTTGCCGACTGTTGCACGGAACTTCCGGCGGCAATCAGGTCAGCGAACGAGGCTTCGACGTTCGCGGCGAATGCAGTCGGGTCGGTGATGGCCTCGGGGTCAACGAAGATGCCCATGTCGAAGGCACCGTCGTAGGACATCGCCGTGATGTTTGCGCCCGTTCCGGCGACCGGGCCCATCGCCACGGTGGCGAGCACCTTGGCGCCAGCGCAGTAGAGCGGAATTGGAGCACCTCGCAAGTTCGATGTCGCGAAGTCGATGTGGTGCGCTGCGGACCGAGCTGCCTGGGTCACGACCGAGATCGGCAAGAGGTTCGCTACGCCCGACAGCCCCGTCATGCCACCGGTTCGCTGTGCCTCATCTTTGGCTTCGGCAGTCGCATTGACGACTGCAGCCACGCGCTCGCCTGGCGACATCGGCCCGGCGGGCAGCGTGAGAGGAACGGGGGTGAACGAGTTGCCGCCCGCCTTGCCGTCGGACCGCGTGCTGAGCACAAAACTGGTGTTTGTGGACTCGATCGGAGTGCCATGTTCAACGTGGTAGCGATGCACGGCTTCGACAAGGCCCGCCATGAACGCGTCGTTGATCGAACCACCGAGCGCCTTGCCCGCCGTCTTGAGCTCATCGACGTCAACGCGCACCCATTCCAGGTGGCGATGCCGCGACCGGTCGGACCACAGCGGCGATGCCGGCGAACGCTCCGAGCTGGGGCTGAGTTGCCGGGCCGCCGCCTTGAAGGTGTCGACCGCAATACCGACGGTGTCATTGATGCGACGAGGATCTGCAGGCCACAGAGCAACCTCGCCAGCCATTCGCCGACCGATCCCCCACTGTCGGCGCGCCAGGTGCGACGCCGAATGACGAAGGGTGGACATCACGCTGTCGGCAGTATTCCCACCGGATTCTTTTGCCTGATGAGCCGCAACTGCATCATCGATCACTTGCTCAAGATCGACCTCAGGTGCCGGCGGCGCATCTCGTTCGAGGTCCTGATACATCTCGGCCATCCGCATCTGGCCGATGCCATCGGCAACAGAGTGGTGAATGATCGCCCACAGCGCGCCGCGACCCCCTTCGAGCCCACTGATGAGGACGAACCGCCAAAGCGGGCGCGTCCGGTCGAGCGGCTCCGAGTAGAGCTGGGCAGCGAGGTCGAGAAGTTGCCGGTCCGTTCCCGGTCCGGGCAGCACGACTTCGCGAATGTGCGCGTTGATGTCGAACTCTGCGTCGGGGACCCACGCCGGGGTCGAAATTCGACCAAAGCCGGGCACGGCGCGTTGATAGAGGCGCGGGGTGCGCGCGATACCGGCACGCATCTGACGCATGAACCGAGCGGGGTCGACCGGCTGATCGAGCAGAACGATCGAACCACCACTGGGGTTGAGCCACGGGTCCTTCTCGATACTCCACATCAGCGCCTCGTGCTCGCTCATCCGGTCGGCGTTGTCGACTTCTCGTTCTCGTGTGGCCATCGTGACGTCTCTTCTCAGTGCCTTGGCGTAATCAGATCAGGATCAGGTGCGAATCAGGTGCGAATCAGGTGCGAGTCAGGTGTCGGTGCCGGGACGACGTTCGGACTCGGCGTTCGGGTCGCCCTTGTATCCGGGCGGGAACGTCTGCATCAACTCATCGTTCGTGGGCGTGCGACGCTCGCGAGCCTCGGGCGGCAACAGATCGACCAGCGCCTGCATGATTGCCTGGGTGTCGGCGTCCGGGTCATCGAGACCGAGTTGAACTGGATCACCCACCGTCGCGGAGACAGCGGGACGGTTCGTCGGATTCATGTTGGGCAACCGAGCGCTGCGCGGCCAGACCCGCTCGGTGCCCCACAGCCCGACCGGGATCACCGGAACACCGGTCTGCGCGGCGAGCTTCGCTGCACCCCATCGCCCCTTCAGTTCCGGGTCGAAGAATGCCGGGCCGCGCGGAATCGTTCCTTCAGGTGCCAACATGACGACCTCGCCGCCCTCGAGCGCCCGTGCTGCAGCCTGCAACGGTTCGTCCGATCCGGAGGATCGTTCGACGCGTACACCACCCATTCCTCGCATCAGTCGACCGATGATCGGCACGTCGAACACTTCTTTCTTACCCAGACCTCGGAGATTCCGACCGGCTTTCGCAAAGAGCAAGCCCATCACCGTCGGGTCAAAGTATGAGCGGTGGTTGAAGACCACGATGGCCGCACCCTCGGTGGGGATCTTGTCGATGTCGTGGAAGGAGATGTCGGCATACGGCGCGACCAACTCTGGCCGCATCAGCGGTCGCGTCCACTCTTGAATCTCGCGTCCACCGATCTTGATGACGCCGTCGCTCTTGTCGAGATGCCGCGTCGGCCAACCCCTGATCGCGGCGGTAGCGGCGAGTCGCGTGTCCGGGTTGACCGCCACCGGATTGCCGACGAGCGCGAGCAGTGGCGAATCGAAGTAGCTGTCGCTGTAGGCGTAGCTGCGATCGAGACGAACGCCGTTCTCGACCGCCCACGCTTCCACCGCGTCGGCCTTCGCCGGACCCCACACAAACGGTCCGTCGAGTTCACCCGTGTAGTTCGTTCCGTCGTTGGCCCACGACGTTCCAATGACGGCGTCAAACCCGAGTTCATCGGCCAGCGCTGTGGTGAAGGCAAGTGGTGAAGTCGACGCGAGGACGAGCAAGCGACCCTCGGCGCGGTGCTCCTCAATGAGCGGCCGAGCAAACGGCTGCACCATCTCGACGATCTCTTTGGCTGCCTTGGCACACGCTGCATCAACGTCACCAATGTTCCAGCCGACCGCCGCACGTACGGCGAGTTTCGCCGGCTGCATGAGCAGCCGCGACTCGCCAGCAATGTCATAGACCGCTTTCAATGTGAACTGCGCGAGCTCAACGAGCGGCTCGATCAGCGGATTCTTGCCAACGTCAGCGACGCCGGCCTCGGTGAGGTGACGCATGAAAACGGTCGACGATGAACCGCTGATGAGCGTTCGGTCGAGATCAAAAATGGCAGCTGACAAGTTGCGAGACATGGGGAGTGCTCCGTTGGACATCGTCGCACGTTTCCTTCGTTTCTGAAATTCGATCGTGCAATACTGTGGCCCCGTCGCGAGTGTGCAGACGGACATCGATTGGGGAATCGTGATGAATCTGGCGAACGTTATCGAGGGACACAGCGACGATCGGCGAGCGCTGATCGACGGCGAAACCGTCGTCACGTTCGGAGAATTGCGTGACCGCGTGTCGGCGTTGCGGTCCCAACTTGCGTCCATGGGCATCAGTCGCGGTGACTCCGTGGCGTTGGCAGCGGGCAACGAGGTGCACTTCGCGACCGGCGCACTCGCGGTGTTGGGGCTGGGCGCCATCGTGATGCCGGTCAACCCGCAGAGCCCGCCGGCCGAACTTCGCCTCCGCATCGACATGGTCCAGCCTCGCCTGCTGCTTGTTGGTGACGACGGCCAGGGCTTACTCGGCATCGACGATGAGCTCGGTGTTGAGGCACTCGACATGACCACGCTCGCCGCGGTTCCGGTGACTGATCCCGACCCCGGCATCGTCGACGTCGAGCCAGACGACCGAGCGTTCTACATGGCGACCAGCGGTGTATCGGGAGCGCCGAAGGTGGCGATCCTCAGCCATTACAACTTGCGCTGGGTGCAAGAAGCAATGGGCCAAGGGCTCGACCCGATGCAACCAGACGACATCACCCTCGGGTGCCTCTCGTTCGCGCACATCTTCGGCTTGAACGTGGTGCTGCTCTACGGCCTGCGCGTGGGTTCGTGCATCGTCCTCCAGCGTCGATTCGATGCCGACGAAAGCCTTCGCTTGATTCGCGAGCACGGCGTCACTGTGCTTGCCGGGGCGCCACCGATGTGGCAGCGATGGGCGAAGGCCGACGCGCCCGACGATTCGCTGTCGACCATCCGGTTCGCTGCATCGGGCGCTGCGGCGTTGCCCCTCGGCGTCTTCGAGACGATTCGCGACCGGTATGGCGTCGAGGTCGCTCAGGGCTACGGCCTGACGGAAACCTCGCCCGTGGTCACCATGGGGCGCGGCTACGCCGTTCGTCCCTCTTCGGTCGGCAAGGTGCTTGACGGTGTGACGGTGGCTCTCGTCGACGACAACGGAATGCCGGTCGACATCGGCGACGAGGGCGAGGTTGTCGTGAAGGGTCCCGGCATCTTCCACGGATACCTCGACGACCAGGCCATGACCGACGCCGTGCTGACCGCTGACGGTTGGTTCTGGACCGGCGACGTCGGGATCTTCGACGAGGAGGGCTACCTGTACCTCGTCGACCGGATCAAGGACGTCGTCATCGTGTCGGGCTTCAACGTGTACCCGGCGGAGGTCGAAACCGCGCTGATCAAACATCCCGACGTCCGTGGTGCAATCGTCACGGGTCACGCGAACGAAGCGACGGGCGAAATGGTCGTCGCTCACATTTCCGGCGATGTCAGCGAGACCGAGCTCCGAGCGCACGTCGCTCAGCATCTCAGTCGGCACAAGTGGCCAGCTGAGTACCATTTCCTTGATGAGCTACCGATCGCTCCAAACGGTAAGCCGATCCGTCGGGCGCTGCGCTGATGAGCGGTGGCAACGACCGTTCCTTCAACTTCGAAGCGGCTCCTGAGCTGCCCGGCGCCGACCGGCTGAGCAAGTACGCATTCGGCGGTATCCGCCGCCTGACCCATCGTCTCTGGGACTTCACGATCGAGGGACGCGACAACGTGCCGCTCGAGGGGCCGGCGATCATCACACCGAATCACCTGTCGTTCTGCGATTCGGTCTTCGTACCCGCCGCGCTCCCCCGTCGAGTGTGGGCGATCGGCAAGGGCGAGTACATGGACAGTTGGAAGACGAAGCATCTCTTTCCGGCAATGGGCATGATCCCGGTCGACCGGTCAGGCGGCGACGCCGCCCAAGCCGCGCTCGACACGGCCGCCAGGGTGCTCGATGGTGGCCGCTTGTTCATGATCTATCCAGAGGGCACGCGCTCTCGGAGCGAGTTCCTCCACAAGGGCCGCACCGGCGCGGCCCGCCTCGCGATTCGTTGCAACGCTCCCATCGTGCCGGTGGGGCACGAAGGAACGCTCGTCGTCCAACCGCCCGATTCGTTCAAGATGAAGCCACGCCTCCCGGTCACCGTGCGGTTCGGTGCCCCGATGTGGGCCCACAAGTACGGCGACCCCGAAGACCCCCGCACGCTGCGGGCGTTCACCGATGCCGTGATGTTTGAGATCGCTCAGCTCTCCGGACAACGCTACGTCGATCGTTATGCCAGCAAAGACGACCGGCCCGGAGTGCTCGCTGACGCCGAGAAGACAGCGCCTCCGACCGCGCAAGATGACACCACCGAGCGCATCAACCCGCAACGGCCAAGTGTCGTCGGTGAGAGCCCGATCAGTATTCCTCGACCCACGCTTCGACCGGTGACGTCACCGAGTACGAACGGCACCGCGACGCCGACGAAGCCAGGGGTCGCCGCGCCGATCTCGTTGCCACCGGGACGCCGCGCGCCGGTCGGCTGACCAGCAGCCACGCACGACTCAGGCCTCGTCGAACATGATGACGCTGCGCGCGACGTTGCCCTGCTTCATGTCCTCGAACCCCTCGTTGATCTGTTCGAGCGAGATCTTCTTCGACACCATTTCGTCGAGCATCAAACGACCGGACAGGTACATGTCGACGTAACGGGGCATGTCAGTGCGGAACTGGTTCGAGCCCATGTTCGAGCCAGTCAGCTTCTTTTCAGAGAGCAGCTCCACGCCGTGGATCTCGATCTGCGTGCCGACCGGAATCATGCCGATCACTGTGGCTTGTCCGCCCTTGCGCAGCATCTGGAATGACTGCTCGGCGGTGGCCTTCATCCCGACTGCCTCGAAGGCATGGTGGACGCCGCCGCCGGTGATCTCTTTCACTGCCTGGACGACATCGACTTTGCTTGCGTCCACGACGTGAGTGGCTCCCATCTCCTGGGCGAGTTCGAGCTTTGACGGAGCCATGTCGATGGCGATGATCGTGTTCGCACCCGCAATTCGTGCACCCTGAACAGCCGAGAGGCCAATGCCCCCGCAGCCGATGACCGCGACCGTCTCGCCGGGCGCAACCTTCGCCGTGCGGAAGACCGCACCGAGGCCCGTCGTGACGCCGCACCCGATGAGTGCCGCCTTGTCGAGTGGCATCTCTTTGTCGATCTTCACCAACGCGTGTTCGTGGATCAACATCTGCTCCGCGAACGACGAGAGATGGAGGAACTGGTTGACCGTCTCGCCATCGCGTGACAGCCGAGGTGCGTCTGCGGGTTGTCGAACCAGTTCGGTGTCTTTGTTCTCGCACAACGACGGGTGGCCGTCGGTGCACTGCGAACAGTGACCACAGAACGCCGACAGGCAGGTGATGACATGATCGCCGGGCTCGACGTAGTGGACCATCGAACCCACCGCTTCGACCACGCCTGCTGACTCGTGGCCGAGCACGCTCGGACACCGAGCCGGGTACTTGCCCTCCATGAAATGGAGATCGCTGTGGCAGATGCCGGCGGCAACGGTCCGGATGAGCACCTCGCGCGGTCCCGGTTGACCGATCTCGATCTCTTCGATTTCGAGCAGGCCTGGAACGGTGTTGAGCACGGCAGCTTTCATCAGACAACGGTACCGCGATCGCCCGCCCACCTTTCGACTCGCTTGACCCGACTCGCATGGCGCAACGGCGGACGACGACACTGGACCGATGACCAGCGCCACTGCCAACATCGTCGACACGATTGAAGTCCGCCAGATGTCGGCCACCATCGGCGCCATGATCTCCGGCGTCGACCTGGGCGCCGAGTTGAGTGACGCCACAGTCGCGGTGTTGCGCCAGGCATTGCTCGACTGGAAGGTCATCTTCTTCCGCGATCAGGACATCACCACCGAGCAGCACCTCGCGTTCGGGCGTCGGTTTGGTGAACTCGAAGTCCACCCGTTTGCGCCAGGAAAGCCCGGCTATCCCGAGGTGCTCGCGATCTCGCACGATGCCGATGGGCCGGGCTACGAGAACCTGTGGCATTCCGACGTCACCTGGCGGCTCCAGCCGTCGCTCGGTTCAGTGTTGCGCAACGTCGAGTCGCCCGACGTCGGGGGCGACACGTTATTTGCCGACATGTACGCCGCGTACGACGGTCTCCCGCAGCGTGTGCGGGACCGCGTCGACGGTCTCGTCGCGCGTCACGACTTTGCGGGGTTTCGTCGCGGCCTCCAACGGCGAGGTGCAACCGATGAAGAAATCGCGGAGTTCAATGCGACCTACCCGAACCCTGAGCACCCGGTGATTCGAACGCACCCCGAGACGGGTCGCAAGGCGATCTACGTCAATGCTGGCTTTACCCAGGAGATCATCGGCATCGACCCTGAGGAGAGCCGCGAGCTCCTCGACCTGCTGTATCGGCAGGCAGCCTTTCCCGAGTACCAGGTGCGCTTCAGATGGGAGAACAACTCAGTTGCGTTCTGGGACAACCGCTCCTGCCAGCACTACGCCGTGTCTGACTACTGGCCGAACGTTCGCAAGGCCGAGCGCGTCACGATCATCGGTGACACGCCGTACTTCGACGACTCGAAGACGCCGACGGAACCCACCGAGTACCCCTTCCGCGGTGCGATCCTCCGCCACGGCCGCGACTGACCGTTGTCCGGTCAGCCGCGCAAGTTGCGGGCGAAGAGATCGTGCAGGCGTTCCCAGTGACGTTCTGATGCCGCCTTGTCGTAGAGCGGTCGCTCCCTGAAGGCGAAGCCGTGCTCGGTACCCGGATACCACTCGGTTCGCCCCGCGCATCCTGCTTCGACACGAGCAGCTTCGAATGCGTCGATCATCTCCGGCGGCGCATAGCTATCGGTCTCGGCTGCGCCGACGTAGACCTCGCCGCTTGCGTTGGCGAGTTGCAGGTGCGGCGAGTCGTCGGTGTCGACCACGAGTCGGACCCCGTGGAACGAGGCACCGGCAACCACTTGGCCGGGCAGCTGTCCCAAGAGGTACACGGCGAACGGTCCGCTCATGCAGTAGCCGACCGCTCCGACCCGCTCAGTGTTTGCAGCCGGATCGGCTTCGGCATGAGCGATGAGCGCCCGCGAGTCGCTGACGACCATGTTGTTGCTCAGCCCGCTCATCAGCTCGAACATGCGGTCGCGATCACCCGTGTCGAACACGTTGTACTCACTCACCTCGCGGTAGTAGAGCTGCGGTGCCATCACGTAGTAGCCCGCCGTCGCCAGGCGCCGCGCCATGTCGCGGATCTCTTCCCGCATGCCCGGGGCATCCATGAAGAACAGCACCAGGGGGTGCGGTCCACCAGAATCGGGGTGCACGACGAAGGTGACCATCGGTGTGTCCGGGGTGCTGTCCGAGGTGGTGATGTCGATGAACTGTTCGATCATCTCCGCAGTCTCGCGGAGGGACCTGCTGAGCGTGGCAGTGAGGAGGACACCCAGCACGACTCGATCTCGATCGACGTGTGATTTCGGCTCCGCTGAACTGTGGCAGGGTGAATGGAGCGGCCACTCGACGTCGGAGATGCCGGCGCTGAAGCCGCCGAACCGGAGCACCAGTCATGACGTTCACCCAGTCCATCCATTTCACCACCGACAGACGCGACGAGGTTCTCGACCTCATGAGGCGCTGGAGCGACGATTCGATCAGTGTCGGTACGGCTCAACGCGCGACCCTGGTTGAGGACCGCTCGGCGCCGGGCAACTACGTCATGGCTGTCTCGTTTGAGTCCGCCGAGTCTGCGGCAACAAATTCCGATCGACCGGAGACCGGAGCATTCGCCGAGCAGTTCGCAGCACTGTGCAACGGTGCACCGGAGTTCCGGGAGTACGACGTCGTCGAGGTGTACGGCCAGTAGACGAGTTCCAGCCGGTCGCCCTGGGTGGCCGTGTTACGTTCACGCGCGTGTCGGCGATGAACCGCGTGCAGGTGGTGCACGACAACTTCCTGCAACGTGTTGCGGCACGTGACTTCCCTCCGCGCACCTCCACGCTCACGCCTGCCGAGGTTGGTCTCGACAGTGACGCGCTCGCCGCGCTGTTCCAGGCGCAGGCGCTCAGTCGCCACCTCGACCGCGCAGCCCGCGACCTCCAGGCTTGCGGCGAAGGGTTTTACACCATCGGGTCGTCTGGCCATGAGGGCATGGCCGCCGTCGCTGCTGCGCTCCGCGCGACCGACATGGCGTTCCTCCACTATCGCGACGCTGCCTTCCAGATTGCCCGAGCCGCGCAGGTGCCTGGGCAAGATCCGCTCGGCGACATGTTGCTCAGTTTCGTCGCGTCGAGCGACGACCCGATCTCGGGTGGCCGGCACAAGGTGCTCGGCTCGGCTGTGCTCAACATCCCGCCACAGACGAGCACGATTGCGTCGCACCTCCCGAAGGCGGTCGGCACGGCCTACTCGATCGGTCTCGCGAAGCGCATCCGTCCTGAGCATGCGGTGCTTGCTGACGACGGGCTCGTGATCTGCAGCTTCGGCGACGCGTCACTCAACCACGCGAGCGCGCAATCCGCGCTGAACACTGCCGGGTGGACGAGCTTCCAGGGTGTCCCACTCCCTCTTCTGTTCCTCTGTGAAGACAACGGTCTGGGTATCTCGGTCAAGACCCCTGCCGGATGGGTCGAGGCGTCGATGCGCAATCGGGCCGGCATTGAGTACATGCACTGTTCCGGCCTGGATCTCGCCGACACATATGCCGCCGTCACCGGAGCGGCGCGGCGAATCCGAGCGACTCGACGGCCGGTCTTCTTGCATCTCGACTGTGTCCGGCTCTACGGCCATGCCGGCGCTGACGTGGCATCGAGTTACCTCTCGCCGGAACGGATCGAACGCGACGAGGCGAACGATCCGCTGCTGCACTCCGCTCGGCTCCTCGTCGAACACGGCGACTTCTCCCCGGCGCAGGTGGTCGACATCTATACGACGATCGAAGCCGAGGTCACACGTCGGCTCAACGATGCCGTCGGTCGCCCCAAACTCCAGACGTCAGAGGACGTCATGTCGAGCATCGTGCCGCCGCCGCGCTGGTCTGAGCCGACGCTCCTGCCGACCAAGGGTCAGCGCATCGAAGTATTTGGACGCGTGGAGATCACGGCCATGGCAGCGCCGCAACACCTCGCCAAGCTGCTCAACTGGGCAATCACCGACGAGATGTTGCGCTCCCCGGAAATCATTGTCGCCGGGGAAGATGTCGGCGCCAAAGGCGGCGTGTACGGCGTCACCCAACGTCTGCAGAAGCGATTCGGGCAGCACCGCGTCATCGACACCATCCTCGACGAGCAGTCGATTCTCGGCATGGGCATCGGTCTCGCGCACAACGGATTCGTCCCAGTCGTCGAGATCCAGTTCCTTGCCTACCTGCACAATGCCGAAGACCAATTGCGTGGCGAGGCCGCGACGCTGCCCTTCTTCTCCAACGGTCAGTTCGCGAATCCGATGATCATTCGAATTGCCGGGCTCGGCTACCAGCGCGGGTTCGGTGGCCACTTCCACAACGACAATTCACTTGCGGTGCTCCGCGATATTCCGGGCATCGTCATCGCCTGTCCGTCGAATGGCACCGATGCCGTGCACATGTTCCGCGAGTGCATTCGACTGGCTCGCGACGAGCAGCGCGTCGTCGTGTTCATCGAGCCGATCGCCCGATACATGACCCGCGATCTCCTGACCGAAGGCGACGAGCGCTGGGCCGGCATCTATCCGGAGTTCGATCCACAGCTCACGATGCGTTCCGGCACCATTGGGGTGCGCGGCGACGGCACCGACCTGGCGATTGTCACCTACGGCAACGGCGTGTTCCTCGCCGAGCAAGCCGTCGAGTCGCTTCGAGCCGATGATGGCATCAACGTGCGGATCATTGACCTGAGGTGGCTCGCTCCCCTACCGATCGACGCCGTGGTCGCAGCAACTGCACCGTGTCGATCGGTCCTGGTTGTCGACGAATGCCGCGAGACCGGGTCGCAAAGCGAGGCGATCGTCGCACGGTTTGCCGAGCGCGGCCGTCACGACGTGTACCGCGAGTGCGCGGCCGACAGCTTCATTGCCACCGGCCCGGCATTCGGCGCCACACTCCCCAGCCGCGAGTCGATCGTTGCGGCCGCACGCCGCGCCGTCTCCGACCTCAGTTGATCGAGCGTTCCTTACCTGACCAGTAGGGCTCGCGGAGCACTCGCTTGAGCACCTTGCCCGCGCCCGACTTCGGGAGCGCCTCAGAACGGAACTCGAAGCCCTTTGGCACCTTGTACCCGGCGATTCGCTCCCGACAGTGCGCGGTCAGCTCTGCTTCGTCGACCTGCACTCCGGCGCGCAACACGACTGCCGCCTGAACTGCCTCGCCCCACTGTTCATCGGGCACCCCGAACACCGTTGCTTCAAGGACGCCCGGGTGGGCGTACAGCGCGTCCTCGACCTCGGTGCAGTACACGTTCTCGCCGCCGCTGACGATCATGTCTTTGGCGCGGTCGACGAGGAACAGGTAACCGTCGTCGTCGAGATACCCGATGTCACCGGATCGGTACCACCCGCCGTCGAGCAGCACTTCGGCTGTCTGTTCGGGCTTGTTCCAATACCCGGCCATCACGTTCGGGCCGCGCACGGCGACCTCGCCGGCAGTTCCTGGCGGGACCGCGTTGCCCGCCGGGCCGACGACCCGGATCTCCACACCGGGAGGCCCCTGTCCGCAACTCTTGGCTCGTTCGCTGTCGAGGTACTGCTCCTCGTGGCGGAAGATCGCCGCAATCGGCGACAGCTCGGTGGCCCCGTAGAGGTGAATGAGCTCACACTTGAACAGATCGTCTGCGCGCCGCAGCACCTCGAGCGCAACGGGTGAGGCACCGTGCGACAGCCAACGCATCGACGACAGGTCGCGCGGCTCGGTGGCCTGCGTTTCGCACATCGCCGACAGCATCGCTGGCACTGCGATTGCGCAGGTCACCTGTTCGTCGGTGATCAGGTCGAGTGCTGCGCCGGGATCGAAGGCACCAAGAATCACGTTCGATGCGCCGACCCACGGGAGGACAAGTGCCGAGTACAGCCCTGCCGCATGGAACATCGGTGCCATCGTGAGGTAACGGTCGTCGTCGAGAATTGGCTGGGCGAGTTGGACCTGCACCGCGTTGGCCATCAGGTTGGCATGCGTCAGCATCACGCCCTTCGCCGCGCCGGTCGTGCCACCGGTGTAGAAGAGCCCGGCCAAGGTGTCGGGCGCGATCCGGACGTCGCTCATCGGGTCGTCAATCGAGACGCCGGCAAGCAACGACTCGTACTCGTCGGTGTCGAGACGGATGACTCGGTCGACCGAGGCGGCCAGCCCACCCGGGTCGCGATCGCAGATCAGCACCTTGGCGCCGGCGTCTTCGGTCGCATACACCAACTCCGGCTGGGCCCATCGAGTGTTGTGCGGCACGATGACTCGACCCGAAATCGGAATCCCGAAGAAGAGTTCGAGGAACTTGTCCGAGTTGAGCGACCACAACGCCACTCGGTCTCCCGGCTCGGTGAGTTGGCGCATCAGGGCACCAACGCGGTCAATCCGTTCGCCCAACTCCGCGTAGGTGCGGCGGATCTCGCCGTGCACGACGCCGGTTCGGGAGCCGAAGATCGTTCGGGCTCGCTGGATCGGATCGTTCATCGTGTACACGCCACCACCGTAGTTTCCGGCGCGTGGTCCTGTGCACTGGCGAAGGTCCCGGTCATGCCCTTTTTCTGGGCGCGAGCGGGGGGAATCAGATGCGTTCGAAGTACCGGTGACGTTCCCAGTCGGTGACCGCGGCGTCGAAGGCGTCGGCTTCGGTCGTGAAGAAATGTGCGTAGTGATCGACGACGCCATCGCCGAGGAGACG
>NZ_CAXCAM010000063.1:0-13294 GCF_963980585.1 uncultured Ilumatobacter sp. | reverse complement strand
TCGCCCGCGCCCAATCGGTCCGGCATGCCGGAGTTCTTTCCGGCACCGAAGGATCACCCACGCTCCAACAACGAAATTGGTGCCCGCGCCGACTAAAGAAAGTCGCATGACCGACGCCGTAACTGAACATGTCGACGTGCTGATTGTCGGCGCGGGGATCTCAGGGATCGGCGGTGCTTACCACTTGCGGGATCAGTGCCCGGACAAGACCTTTGTCGTCCTCGAGAATCAGGACGGCTTCGGCGGTACGTGGCGCACGCATACCTATCCGGGCGTTCGCTCTGACAGCGACCTCCACACGTTCGGCTACCGCTTCAAGCCGTGGCGCAATGCACCCATTGGGTCCGCGGAAGAGATCATGACCTATCTCGGCGAGGTGATCGACGAGAACGACCTCGCTCGCCATATCCGCTACCAGCACGCGATCTCGGCAGCGACGTGGTCGTCAGAGGACAAGCTTTGGACGCTTGAGGTCACCCAGACCAGCACCGGCGAGCAGCTTCGGTTCACGGCCAACTTCCTGTGGATGTGTCAGGGCTACTACCGCCACTCCGAGGGATATACCCCCACCTGGGAGGGAATGGAGAACTTCCGCGGGCCCATCGTGCATCCGCAGACCTGGCCTGATGATCTCGACTACGCGGGCAAGAATGTCGTCGTCATCGGTTCCGGAGCCACGGCTGCGACCCTCATTCCCGCGATGGTCGACGACTGCAACCACATCACGATGCTGCAGCGATCACCGACCTACTTCGCGACAGGGCGCAACATCAATGAGCTCGTCGAGTCGTTGCGCGAAATCGACATCGACGAGGCATGGATTCACGAGATCGCGCGGCGCAGGATCCTCCACGACCAGCACGCGTTCATGGAGTTGGCGGCCACCGAGCCGGACATGGTGAAGGAGGAACTTTTTGCCGCCATCCGCGAATACCTCGGCGACGACTACGACATCGAGAAGCACTTCGGTCCGTCCTACCGGCCGTGGCAGCAGCGCGTGGCGTTCGTCCCGGATGGCGACCTGTTCCAGGGCATTGCCAGCGGTCAGGCATCGGTCGTGACCGACCACATCGTTCGGTTCAACGAGACGGGCATTGAACTCGCATCCGGTGAGCAACTCGACGCAGACATCATCGTCACTGCGACCGGATTCAACCTCAACGTTCTCGGCGACATTGCGTTCACGATTGACGGCGAGCCGCTCGCCTTTCACGACAGCGTGACGTACCGCGGGACCATGTTTAGCGGCATCCCGAACATGGCCTGGGTGTTCGGCTACTTCCGGGCGAGTTGGACGCTCCGTGCCGACATGATCGGTGACTTTGTCTGCCGATTACTTCGGCACATGGACGACAAAGGTGCGGCGATGGTCACTCCGATGCTGCGGGAAGCCGACTCAGACATGGCATTGCTGCCGTGGGTCGATCCGGAGAACTTCAACCCGGGCTATCTGAGTCGAGGGCTCCACCTGTTGCCGAAGCAGGGCGATCGCGAGCCATGGCAACACAAGCAGATGTATTGGGTTGAGAAAGACGAGCTGCCAGCGGCTGACCTGGACGACGGAACGCTCGTCTACGACTGAGCTGTCGAGAGCGACACAACTCAGCGCCTCACTGGAGCGGATACGGGGAATCGAACCCCGGTCAACAGGTTGGAAACCTGTGGCTCTACCATTGAGCTACATCCGCAAAATTACGTCGCTTATCGTAGCGCCGTGGGCAAGCGTGATGCACCTGCCTCCGCGAGATCGTGCGGCTGGTCGGCCGCAACGTTCGGTTCAAGGGTTGAGATGAGTACGACAACCGAGAGTGACCTGCTTGTCCGAGTCCGCAAGCTGCTGGATAAGGCTGAAGGGACGCTCAACGCCCACGAAGCAGATGCATTTTCTCGCAAGGCAGCGGAGTTGATCGCCGAACACCGGATCGACCCGGAACGTCTTGCTGCGGTGGATGCGTCCGACGATTTGAGGGTGCGCGAGATCGAATTGGGTCGTGGTGCCTACGTACGGGCGCGTTTGGCGCTGCTCCAGGCAATTGCTGATGCACACGATGTTCGAGTGGTGTTTCAGTCGCGTCCGCATGGCACGGTTGCAATGGCGGCGGGCTTTCGCAGTGATCTCGATGTCGTCGAGGTGATGTATACGTCACTGCACCAGCAGGCCGCCTCGCAGATGGCCGGCGAAAAACGTCAGACCGGAGCAGCGACGCAGCGGTTCCGGCGGTCATTCTTGTTCGGGTTCGCGGACCGCATCGGTGAGGTGCTCGGCGAGTCACGGCAACGTGCGGAACAACTTGCTGATGATCAGCCTGGGGGAGGGGTGGGAAGAGCCGAGCGGGCACTGGCGACACGCGACCGTGAGCAGCGGATTGACGACTATTCCGCAACAGCCTTCGGTCGGGTGCGAACGGCTCGCGCTCCCAGCGCAGCGCAGACGGGTGGATGGGGCGCGGGCGCCGCCGCTGCGAGTGGCGCTGATGTCGGGCGCGCACGGCTGCCGGGTCGCAAGGCACTTGCGCGGTCGACCCGCCGATGAGTGATCCGGACCACACCGCGGTGTACGCCGCGGAACTTGCAGCCTTTGATGGCACCGACCTCGAGGAGATACAGCCGTTCGAGATGATCCAAGGCGCGCTGGAGCGTGTGGTGAGTGGATCATGGTGGCCAGGCGGGGTGGTCGATGTTCGGCAGGCTCGTTCCGACGCGTCGTCGTCAACCACGCGATGTGCTGTTCGCAAGCAGGGCTCCGCTGCAACCATCAGGCTGTCGGCCCCACAGATGACGCTCGCGACTGCAGCCCACGAACTCGCACACGCATTGGCCGGAGCGGGGCGAGGTCACGACGCGGTCTATCGACGGGCGTACCTCGACGTCGTTCGAGTCATCACAAACCTCGACACGACCGACCGCCGTCATGACATCCACGTCTCGCAACTCGCCGACGCATTCGCACGAGCCGGGCTGCGAGTGGGGGAGCGTGCGTGGCAGGCGCCGCCGGACGCAATCGGCAGCGCATTTGCGCTCTGAACCTCAGTAGGCTCACCGAGCCCAAGAGGGCGGATACGGGGTGTAGCGCAGCTTGGTTAGCGCGCCTGCTTTGGGAGCAGGAGGCCGGGAGTTCGAATCTCCCCACCCCGACCACATCGGAGCGATGCGGCCGATGGCCGTGTATCACGGATGTATCAGATTGCCCGGCGCTGCAAGCGGAGTTCGGGTCTCCCGCCTCGCGGATCGTTGCCTTCAGCGCTGCGCGGATAGCAGGGATGTGCCGCCTTCCTGCTCGTCCGCATCGGCACTGTCGAGCATTGCGAGCCATGCAGTGTTCGACCTGTCACGTACCAAGCGCTGTCTTGTCGCGGCGACCCATTGAACTCGGACAGTGTTAGCGTATAGACTAACATCTATGTCGATCTCCGCGATGATTCGTACTGAGCGGGAAACGCTGGGTCTGTCGATGCGCGACCTCGCCGCGCTGGCAGGAGTTTCGTATCCGACAATCTCGCGGATCGAGAACGGCCACGAAGATCCGCGTTGGGACACGTTGACAAAGATTGCGGCAGCACTCGGCAAGACTCTCGCTCCCACGTTCGAGACACGGCCGATTCTGCGGCTCGCCGACATCGACGTCGACGGTGCCACGGGTGAGCCGGATTGGACCCGGCTGCGCTCGTTCGCAGACCAGATCACGTTGCATCCCGAGTGGACCGCAGCCGCAATCGCAGACGCCCCCTCACCGGATTCGCCGTTCATGTCAAATCTGCTCGCCGCGATAGCGGAGAAGCTCGCGGACGACGCGAAGATCCAGCCGCCGGACTGGACGAAGCGGACTGTCGCGCTTGAATCGCGATGGGAAGCACCGGCGACGCCGAGGCGACGTGCGATGCACGCTGAAAACACGCCGGCTCAGTTCGCTGCGCGCGGCATCACCTTGCCGAAGCGGGCGATTTGGCGTGATCGAGAACTCATCCCGGGATGACGTTGCTTGACGGCGAAGCGATCAAAGCGCTCATCGTTGAGGTCGCTGCCGAGCTCGAAGATGAGGCCGAGCGAACGATCATCGTTGTCGGCGGATCACTGCTCGCATGGCACGGTCTCCGAGACGCAACCGAGGACGTCGACTCGATTCGTCGGCTCGATGACGCGTTGCGCCAAGCGGTCAAGACGGTCGCGGCGCGTCACGGACTGGCGGCCAACTGGTTGAACGATCACGCTGCTCCGTGGGCGCCGGCCACACTCGATGTGGATGCGTGTGAGGTGCTTCTCGAGCGCGGCAGGTTGCGTGTGTTGGGTTTGCCGCTTCGCGACATCTTCCTGATGAAACTCAACCGTGGCGATCCGCCGGACCTGGTCGACATGCGATCGGTCTGGCCGCTGGTGCGCGATGAGTTCGCGTCCTCAGCGGAGGTGATGGCGGCGTACTACGCAGCATTCCCGAACGAAGATCCTGCAGACGACCCGCACCTCGGCGACTTCGTCGTCACGGAACTCGCGAAGGGCGGGTTCGAGCTCCCGTTGAAGTGAACGCTTCGACGCGGCCGAAGGTTGTTCCCGCTCGAACACCGCGCTTGCAGCCAAGGCGAAGAAGTGAAGCGCCTCGGGTCGGTGACTGCTGATCGCCTGAGCCAAACCGGCGTCGTAGGGTAGGAGTCATGAGCAGCGTCGAGTACGAGAACGCCGATGGGATTGCCACGGTCCGGCTCAATCGGCCGGGCAGCTTGAACGGCATGAACAGCGAGATGATGAGCGGATTGTCGGACGCGTTCGCTGCTGTCGATGCCGATCAGTCTGTCCGTGTCGTCGTGCTCACCGGCACTGGCCGAGGATTCTGTGCCGGAGCCGACCTGGCGGCGGTGCGCGATGGCGACGAGGGCGCTGCGAGCGCCGAGACGATGGAGGCGATGTTCAACCCGGCAATGCGGGCCATCGCGTCGTGCCCGGTGCCGACGGTCGCACGGGTCAACGGTGTCGCCGCCGGGGGCGGGTTCGGTTTGGCGATGTCATGCGACATCTCGATCGCGGCGTCGTCCGCGTTCTTCGTGTCGACCTTTGGTCCACGACTCGGCCTCGTTCCCGACCTTGGCACCTCGTATCACCTGGCGGTGCGCGCTGGCGCCGCACGTGCGCGCGGCATCGCGATGCTGGGCGGTCGGATCACCGCGGAGCAGGCCGTCGATTGGGGATTGATCTGGCAGGCGGTCGACGATGACGAGTTGGATGCAGCCGTCGACGCGGTGACCGCCACGCTCAAACGTTCGTCACCGACGGCCATGACCCGCATCCGCAGCACGTTGGCGCAGGCCGCACGCAACACGTTGTCCGAGCATCTGGACCTCGAGCTCCACCATCAGCGTGACTTGATCCCACTGAACCTCGCCGAGGGCGCGGCTGCTTTCGTCGAGAAGCGTGACCCGGACTTCAGCCCGACGCGCTGATGGTCCCTGCTGGTGCGGGAACGATCAGCTCACCGACTTCCTCGCCCGAATGCGGCAGCTCTTTGACGAGTGCGCAGCGCTCGACGCGTCCGATGGCGTCCGGTTCCGGCTCCTCGTCGCTGCTTCCCGCTGTCTGACTGATTGAGTCGCGTGTGCTGGCCTCACCGGAGCGTTGATTGCAACCCTCGCCTTCAGCACGGCTCGTCGAAACAAGCGCACGTTCTTGTTGCAAGTCAAGCTCGAAAGTGTCGTATCCTGACCCCTCTGGGATTTGATGATGGTTCGGTGTACTCCGCCCAGCGGCGACGAGAGTCAATCAGCTCATGAACTCCGCTACTGACGACCGAGACGCGAGTGGGCTGGGCGCCTTCGAACGATTCCTCACGGTCTGGGTGACGCTCGCGATCGCCGCTGGCATTGGCCTCGGGCTTGTCGTTCCGGGTGTGTTCAAGCAGGTCGCCGACCTTGAGTTTGCCCAAGTCAACCTCGTCGTCGCCGTGCTGATCTGGCTGATGATCTACCCGATGATGCTCAAGGTCGAGCCCGACTGCCTGAGCGACGTGCGCCACCGGCCCAAGGGGCTGATCTTGACACTCTCGATCAACTGGCTGATCAAACCGTTCACGATGGCCGGCCTCGCCTACCTGTTCTTCCGATTCATCTATGCCGACTTCGTTCCGGCGGCACAAGCAGACGAATACATCGCCGGCATGATCCTGCTCGGAGTCGCCCCATGCACCGCAATGGTGTTTGTGTGGAGCCAACTCACCAACGGCAACCCCAACTACACCCTCGCCCAAGTCTCCATCAACGACCTCATTTTGGTCTTCGCGTTTGCCCCCATTGCGGGCCTCCTTCTCGGCGTCACCGACCTCATTGTCCCTTGGGCCACGCTGATCGCGTCGGTCGCGATCTTCGTCGTCGTTCCACTCGGCGCGGGCCTCGCAACCAGGTCCTCACTCCTTCGTCGAGATGGGCCGGGCGCGGTCGAAACCTTTGCGGATCGACTCAAAGCAACGTCGATCATCGGACTTCTGCTGACCGTTGTTCTGCTGTTCGGATTCCAGGCTGAAACGATCATCGAGCAACCAGCACGTGTGCTGATGATCGCCATCCCACTGCTCATCCAGAGTTACGGGATCTTCGCGCTGGGCTACGGCTCCGCTCGCGTTCTACGGCTTCCGTTCGACGTGGCCGCCCCGGCAGCCATGATCGGGACGTCCAACTTCTTCGAACTCGCCGTGGCAGTTGCCATCAGCCTTTACGGCCTTGGCTCCGGCGCGGCGCTGGCCACCGTCGTTGGGGTGCTCATCGAGGTACCCGTCATGCTCTCGCTCGTCTCGTTCGCCAACCGAACCAAAGGCTGGTTCCCCGCGCTGCCGACCGGCACCAACCCGCCTCCGGTCGCCACGTCGAAAGAAGCGACTCGAGGAACGACCCCGACCGCGACACAGACTTCGCAGTCATCAAGAGCCACTCGTTCGCGAGAATGATTCTCCTCGGCGCACCCGTCGCCGTGGACCGGCCGGCTGGGGTTCGATCATCCGTCTCGTCGCTGATCACCGCAGGACACCGAGGTTCGCCAGACTGTCCGATCTGGCACGCATCGGTACGTGGAAGATTGAGTCGACCACTCGATGGAGGCGAGGTCGCGACCGTTCTCCGATCGCGGAATGCGACGACGACCGGCTCACCGCACGAGTGCTCGGTGGTCTCTGGTCGGAGATTGCTGATCTCAGACGTGCTCGTCTCGCCCATCGCAATCTTGCACTGACCAACGTGCTGATCAGCGACGACGAGTCGGCGTGGATTCTCGACTTCGATAGCGCCGAAGTCGCTGCCAGCGATCGAGATCTCGATCGTGACGTGGCTGAACTCTTGGTGGGGTTGTCCGTCAAGGTTGGCGTTGCGGCAACCGTGGATTCCGCCGTCGAGGTGCTCGGTGCTGAAGCCGTCGCGCGAACGCTCCCGCAACTCCAGCCACTGGCGCTTCCTACGGAGATCCGCTCCCTCGCGAGGCGTCACAAGGACCTTCTGAAGGACCTGTCCACCGCCATCCGCGACAGCACCGGCGCCGGTGAGGTCGAACTTGAACGGCTCCAGCGGATCAAGCCGCGGACGATCTTGATGATCGTCGCAGGCAGCCTCGCGTTCTACTCGCTGCTTCCGCAGCTCGCGAACGTCGACGAGACCGTCGACGCGTTGCGCGACGCCAACCTCTCGTGGGTTCCCGTCATCATCGCCGCGTCGTTTGCGACCTACGTTTTTGCCACGGTGTCTGCGCTCGGCGCCTACTCGTTCGATCTTCCTGTACTGGCCACGTTCCGCTCTCAGGTTGCATCGTCGTTCACCGCCCTGGTGGCCCCTGCCAACGCTGGATGTATGGCACTCGGCGTCAGGTTCTTGCAAAAGGCGGGTTTCGCGACACCGGCCGCCAGTTCTGCGGTCGGCCTCAACGCGCTCGGCTCGATCGTTGTACACGTCGTCTTGCTGTTCGCGTTCGTTTCCTGGACCGGCCAAACGGACGTTGGCAGTTTCGACTTGCCCGGCACAAGTACCGCGCTCGCGGTCATCGCGGTCGTGCTGGCGCTGTGCAGCCTGCTGTTGTTGATCGCACCCATACGACGTCGAGTGGTCGGACCGGTCGTCGGGATTCTGAAGTCCGCCGGAGGGCATCTTGGCGCTGGCTTCACCAGCCCGATCCGAGTCCTGGCATTGTTCGGCGGCTCGGCAATGATCACATTTGCCTACGCGGCAACACTCGGGTTCTCGGTTCAGGCCTTCGGTGGCGGGCTGTCTGTCCCGGAGATCTGTACAGCGTTCATCGTTGCGGTGACCATCGCGACGATCGCTCCGACACCGGGAGGTCTCGGAGCGCTCGAAGCCACGATGATTGCTGCTCTGGCAGGATTCGGTATGGACCACGGACCTGCCGTGGGAGCGGTCCTTACCTTTCGGCTCGCCACGTTCTGGCTCCCGATCTTGCCGGGCTGGTACACCTTCGCGTGGATGCAACGCAACGGCGAATTGTGAGCCTTGGGGACTGCGATCCGGCGGTTAGGGATAGGCGGAGGTCACGAACAGGTGGTGGAGAGTCGTTCGATCACGTCGCCTGCTGCATTCACGACGGCGGTGACTGACGTGGCGAGCTGCTGAGCATCTTCGACCGAGACTCCGCCGCTCAGACCGCCGAGCGCTGAACCCAAGTCAGAGACTGCTGAGTCGAGCGCGGAGATCTCATCCGATGCGACGTCGGAACCGCTGTCCTGCAGCTGTTTGAGATCCGATTCGATTGCTTCGAACCGCTCGGAGACGGCATCGGTTCCGCCAGCGATGATGTCGATGTCGCCGATTGTTTCGATGTTTGACCGCAAGCTGTCGCCAGCGTCGCAAAAGGCATCCGCGGATGAGTCGTCAGAACCACACGCAGACGCGAAGCCCAGTGAGAGTCCCGCTAACGCGACGGCACTAACCACACGGCGCGATCGCGCCTGAAACGAACCTGGACGATGGGAATGGGGCATCTCAACCTGCATTGACGGCTGTCTTATGGTCAGCATCGTCGTGGACACCGGTCGCAAGGGCGTCAAGCGTGTCATTCATGTGGTGGAAAAGAATCTGTTTAAGGTCCATGAGGATGTCTTTCGTTGGAGATGCAGCTGGCAAGAGCCGCAAGATACTGGACAATGGCCGACGTTTCCATCCGGATCGAGACGGTTGTCCCGCTGGCCCCTGTTCGATCAGCCCTGCTGGCGGTTGGTCAAGTGCGATACGAGCTCGCATGGTCGCGAATCAGTTCTTACGGTCCAGCACCGCCCCGAACGCCCGCCGTAGAGTCGCAGTGCACGAGTAAGTAGTCGCCAATCGGTAGCGGTGATGCCAGATAGCCGAAATGAGGAGCGAGATGAACGATGCACCCGAGGACACGGGTCCTCGAGACGACCAAGGCGGCAGCATCGAAGCGGACACCGCAATGACTCCTCCCGGCTCGATTCTTCAGCGCGTGCGCTCCACGATCACTCTGTCGCCGGATGACGACGAGCACGCCGTCCTCGACGAGCTCATTCCGGAAGGCGATGACTTTGTTTCGTACCTTCTCCAGTTCTGCTCCTTGACCATGCTGTCAGCAAGCATCGCTGCCTTTGGGTTGCTCGCCGACTCTGGCGCGGTCGTGATCGGAGCGATGCTCGTCGCCCCGCTGATGGTGCCGATCACGGCCGCCGCAGCGGCAACGGTGCGTGCACAGAATCGGCGGTTGGTCCGAGCACTCCTGATCATCGCGCTAGGCGTGTTCCTGGCCATCGCGGTCGGATATCTCACTGCGTCCGTGGCTGGTTTTGACATCGTCGGCAGGTCGGACCTGCCGAGAGAAGTTGCCGGTCGAACGTTCCCTGGGTTGCTTGATCTCGGGATCGCGATCACCGCCGGTGCTGCGGCCGGCTACATCAGCACACGCCGCTCGACGACCACAGCCCTTCCTGGAGTGGGTATCGCCGTCGCCCTGGTTCCGCCGCTCGCGACCGCCGGAATCACACTCGAGCTCGGCCTCACCTCCGACGCCCGCAACGCGTTCCTTCTGTTTCTGACCAACCTCGCCGCGATCATCTTCACGGCATCGGTGGTGCTGCTCATCTCTGGATTTCGACCGGACGAGAAAGTTGCCGGAGCCTCGCTGCCGTTACGTCTGGGGATTACCCTGCTCGCCGTGGTGGCCGTGGCGATTCCGCTCACGCTGCACACTCGATCGACCATCCGAGATTCAAGCCTGCGACGCGCTGTCACGGAGTCCGTCGGAGTGTGGGATGGCAAAGTGCGGGTGATCGAACTGCGGGCCGATCTCGCTGGTGGAACAGCGCAGATCGATCTCATCTTGTCGGGGCCGAATGCTCCGAGGCCGGCGTGGAAGCTCGCCGAACTCGTGCGCGATGCATTTGGGGCTCCGGTCGATCTGGAGTTGCGGTACGAGCGCGACGCCCTGTTCGTGGTGAGCGCACGATGAGCGGAGGGCGAATGCGTCAGTTCAGGAACTTGGGAGCTGCCGTGACCGTGGCCACGCTGTTCGCGGTCGGGTGCGCGGCCGGTGAAGAGAACGCAACCGGCGAGGCGATCGTCGTCTTCGGTCCGTATCGCGACGCCGAGGCCGATCGGCTGGTCGAATCGTTCGAGGAGTATGCCGAGAACGCCGGGGTCGTCATCAGGTACACCGGAAGCAATGACTTCGTGACGGACCTCCATCGTCGAATCGGCAGCGCCGACGCCCCCGATATCGCGCTGATCCCACAACCCGGCCTGGTCGCCCAGCTCGTCGATGACGGGTCGATCTTCCAACTCGATGAGGCGACCGCTCGCCAGCTCGTTGAAAACTACGAACCCGACGTGCTGGCAGTAGCGGAGTTTGACGGCGTGGACTATGCGGTTCCGTTTCGGCGAACGATGAAGAGTGTCGTGTGGTTCCGGCGCGACGTGTTCGAGACAGAGGGCTGGGTGTTGCCGACGTCGCTTGATGAGCTTGAAGCGCTCTCGGCCACGATTGCCACCTCGGAACGAGGGATCGCTCCATGGTGCTTTGCGATGAGCGCTGGTGACGCGACCGGATGGGCGGCTACTGACTGGGTCGAGGATCTCGTCGTTCGGCGGCAAGGACCTGAGTTCTATGACGCATGGACCGCGGGGACCGTTGAATTTGCCGATCCAGCGATCGAAGAGGCGTTTGTCGAGTTCAGAGACCTGGTGCTCCAGCCCGGCCGAGTTGCCGGCGGAATCGTTGACGTCGTGTCGACACGTGTAGAGCGTGCGTGGGAGCCGTTGCTGAAGAGCGACCCGGGGTGTGCGATGTACCGCCAAGCAGACTTTGCCATCGGCTGGATGCCGAATGGCACCGACGCTGGCCCTGAGGAGTCGCTCGACTGGTTTGTGCTGCCCGGAGTCGCAGGAGATGCACCCCCGCTCGTCATCGGTGGCGACGAGATCGTCCAGTTCGACAATCGACCTGAAGTGAATGGTCTGATGGCGTTCCTCGCGAGTTCTCGGGCCGGAACGCCATGGGCGCGGTCGGGAGGCTTTCTCAGCGCAAAGTCATCGATCTCTGAAGACGAGTACCCGGACGTAGAGAAGGGATTCATCACTGCGCTCGCCACGAGCCCAGTCCAAGTCTTCGACGCGTCGGATCAGATGCGCCCCGACATCGGTTCGGGGCTCCTGTGGACAGAGATCACGAAGTGGGTGGGCGGGTCCATCTCGTATGGCAGGTTCGCGGAGACGATCGATGCCGCCCAACGTCAAGAAGCGCTGACCTGAGCCTTCTCTGCGGCGGTGGCCCTTGTCAGGTGGTGATCCAGTGCACGGCATGATCGAACTCGCCGTTGTGAAATGTGCGCACGTGGCCGTGCAACGTCCATTTCAAAATGTTGACCGCGCCGGAAACGTGGCCGTCATTGGTCACCAGCGCGCCCCGGTGAAAATGGACATGCAGCAGTTCGTCAGTGAGGTGTCCACTGGCTCTCGCCCCGATGCAGCCGTCCGGAAGACCATCGATGAATTCGAACACGGCGCAGAGAGCGGAGCCCGGCGACCTTGATCGGGAACCATGTCGGACGCGCGAACCGATCCGACGTCACCGACGTACGTGTTGTTATGAGCAACACCACCGATTCGAATTCCGGTGCATCGAAAGCCGCGCCAGCCTCGACCCCGCCCTCCACCTCACCCTCACTCTCACTCTCACCCTCACTTTCACTTTCACTTTCACCTTCACCATCCACCTCGCCCTCTACCTGGACCAAGCGAGGGATCATCGGCCTGGTCGTCCTCGTTGCGTTGGTCTAGGGAGCGATTTTTTCTACGCCAACGTCCTGAACGGCGCGCCAGGCGCGCTCGACACCGATGACCTCTCCGAAGCATTGGAGACCACGGTCGTTGAGGCCGATGACGAGCCCAGCCTCGAGACGGCACCATCAGCAGCAGCACCGGACGAAGCTGCGGCTGATTCTGAAGACTTCGATGGTCTGTGGACACCCACCACGGCATCCGAGTTCGGCTACCGCGTCGACGAGGTGCTCGGAGGTGTCAACGTGACAGCGGTCGGCAGGAGCAGTGAGATCGACGGCTCGCTCACCATCGAGGGAACGACCGCATCGGTTGACGCCACCGTCGAGGTCGAGAACATCGTGAGCGACGACAGCCGCCGAGACGGACAGTTCCAGGGTCGCATCATGGATGTTGCGAACTTCCCGACTGCCAACTTTCAGAGAACCGAACCGGTCGACTTCGGAGCCATTCCAGCTGATGGGGAGCAGGTCACAGCAACAGCGGTCGGTGAGCTCACACTCAAGGGCGTTACGCAGGCCGTCACCGTTGACGTCACGGCACAGGCCACCGACACCAGCATCGGTGTCCTCGGCAACATTCCGATCACGTTCACCGACTACGGCATCGACAACCCGTCAAACCCGGGTGTCGGCCTGGAAGACGGGGGCATTGTCGAGTTCGTCCTCGTCTTTGAACGCGGCTGACCGGCGGCTCGCCCAGGCTAAAGGCGGACCATTGTCTAGGTTCGCGAAGATGACTACCGCCGCCGATGTCGCTTCGCATTATTCGAACGGGGGGTTGCAGGCGGCGATCGAGTCCGGGCTCGCAGCTTTGGGCAAGACGCTGTCGTCGGCGTCGATTGCCGACCTCGCGCCGGTCGATGAGTTCCACATCGGTGGGCGTGAGGCGACCATCGACATCTGCGAGCAACTTCATGTTCAGCCTGGGTCGGCCGTGCTCGACGTCGGCTGTGGAATCGGCGGAACGGCCCGGTTCATCAGCGGCACCTTCGGGTGCGAGGTCACCGGCATCGACCTGACCGCTGAATACGTCGAGGT
>NZ_CAXCAM010000062.1:0-14423 GCF_963980585.1 uncultured Ilumatobacter sp. | reverse complement strand
TTGGCGGCTTGAAGCAGAAGATTCTTGCAGCCCATCGCATGGGTCTCACCGAAGTGGTCCTCCCGAAGCGGAACGAGAACGACCTTGACGACGTCCCCGACAACGTGAAAGCAGACATGACGTTCCACATCGCCAGCACCTATGCAGAGGTCGCGGCAGCTGCGTTCGAGCGCTGAACTACCCGGGAATCTTGAAGACACTCACCAACGTGCAGCCGTTTTCAGTGCGGAAATCGTCGTGGGTGGTGCCCATCTGCGCGGCGTAGGCGTGGCCGACTTCCATCTGCACACCCTGGGAGACCATCGATCCTTCGAGGATGTAGGAGAACTCGGGCTCTTCGTGATGGTGGACGCCGCCGACATAGCCGGCCTCGAACTTGAAGGTGGCGATCATCTTGCCGTCGGCGATACCGAGCACCTTCATGCCAGCCCCTGCTGCGATCGGCTGCCAGTCCATGGCGCCGCTATCGGTGAAGGTCCATCCTGCGGGCGCCGCCGCATTTGTTGTGGGGTCGGTCATCTCGTGACGGTAACCCATCGACCTGCGGCGCTGCATTAGTCGACGTGTCGCACCCAGACGGCGGCCGGGGTCATCGTGGCCCGCGTCGTCGGCACCGTAGGCTCCTGGAATGACCTCGTCGCAGCCGTCAGGCCCGGGTTCGCATCTCTCCAACGTCTGGTCGAAGGTGACCGACTTGCAGGTCGTTCGCGGCCAAGGATGTCGCGTTTACGACGCGAACGATCACTCCTATCTCGACTTCACTGCGGGCATCGCTGCAGCCTCAACCGGGCACTGCCACCCCAAGGTGGTCCAGGCAATCTCGGACCAGGCGCATCGCTTCGTGCACGCGCAGGCGAACGTCTATCAGCACGATCTCCTCGAGCCGGTTGCTGCACGACTGGCCGGGCTGACTCCCGAGTCGATCGACACCTTCTTCTTCAGCAACTCGAGCGACGAGATCCTTGAAGCTGCGGTGAAGCTGGCCAGGCACGCCACTGGACGCCATGACATCATCACGTTCGACGGGGCCTTTCATGGTCGGACGCTGCTGACGCTCGCGATGTCGACATCGCGAGCGATCGACCGTGAGGGGTACGGGCCGTTCCCGGGGGGTGTGCACGTCGCCCCGTTTCCCGACCCGCACGCATCGGACCAGGAGTCCGAGATCACACGAGCGCTGCGCGGACTCGACCGCCTGTTCGCCACGCAGATTCCAGCGAACGAAGTCGCGGCGATCATCATCGAACCGGTCATCGGGGAGCGCGGCTACATCCCCACACCGGCCGCCTTCATCGAAGGGCTCGGTGAACGCTGTCGCGAGAACGGCATCCTCTTTGTCGCCGACGAGACCCAGAGTGGCTTCGGACGAACCGGAAAAATGTTCGCGATCGAGGCGCATGACATCGAGCCCGACATCCTGTGCATGGCAAAAGGTATTGCGTCTGGTTTCCCGTTTGCGGCACTCGGCACGCGTCGTGCCCACGACGACAAGTGGCGCCCCGGGAGCCACGGCGGTTCGTCGAACGGCACACCGATTGGTTGTGCCGCGGCGTTGGCCACCATGGAAGTGCTCACCGAGCCGGGCTTCCTCGACAACGTCGTGGCGCGAGGCACGCAGTTGATCGACGCATTGCGCGACCTGCAGCAGCTCGACGACGCGCTCCTGCACGTCCGCGGACGCGGCTTGATGGTGGCTGTCGAATTCGACTCGGCGGAACGTGCATCAGCGGTGGTCGAGCACTGCCTTGCCGAGAACAACGTGATCCTGATGACAGCTGGCACGCGCAAGCGGACCGTCCGGTGGATGCCGCCGTTGATCGTGACCTCCGAAGAGATCTCCGAAGCGGTCTCAGCATTCGCCGCGGCGATCCGCGCCACGAGCTGATCAGCGCGTCGACGGAGACCGGGAACGCACGCCATGGCTCGTCTCGACAACGTTCGGGTCGGTGTATGGCGCGGCATGCAGGCACTCTCGGGTGAGATCGAGCGGAACATCGACGAGGAGCTCCGCGCGGAGTGGGATATCTCGCTGGGCTGGTTCGATGTCTTGGCGTCGCTGCAACGGTTGGGTGGCCGGGCGCGTCCACTCGATGTGGCTGCCGATCTTCGGCTCCCGCCTTCAAGTGTGAGTCGTCGCCTCGACCGGCTGCAGGAAGAAGGGTGGGTCGCTCGCCATAAGTACGTCGATGAGCACGATCACCGTGCGGTCGACGTCGAGCTGACCAAGACCGGTCGCCGACTCTGGCGCGAGATGTCGGTCACTTACCGCCGGGCCCTGCAGGCGCTGTTTGCGATCCATCTCAGTGCCGAAGACATCGCTGACATGCAACGCATTCTCGATCAGCTCGTGGTCGCTGGTCAGGAGTTCGAAGAAACGCCCGCAACCGACGACACCTGATCAACCTCAGCTGCTTGTGGCACGACGGGAGTTTGGTTGCCACCGCGTCGGAATGCCGTGTCGAGTGCGAGGCCAACGCCGAGGAGCGCGATCGCGACGATGCCGTCGAGCCACCAGTGATTTCCGGTGGCCGACACGACGATCATGGTGATGATCACGTGCAGCAAGGCGAGCCACCGCCATCGACTCGTGCTCGCCGCCACGATGCCGAACGACACGACGGCAGCCCAGCCGACGTGGATCGATGGCATGGCAGCGAACTGGTCGGACACGCCGGTTCCGACGGGGCCGTAAATCGAGGGTCCGAAAATTTCGGACAGATCCTCGTATCCGAGGTCGGTCAGGAAGCGTGGGGGAGCAACCCGCCAGAATCGGATGACGAGGCAGGTGCCGGTGAGAAAGACCAGTCCGTTGCGCCAATGGGGGTACTGGTCGCGATGCCAGACAAAGAGCCAGACGAGGAACGCGATGAGCGTGGGCACGTGGAGCGTGGCGTAGTAGAGGGTGGTCGGCCACCCGAGCCAATCGTTGTCCAGGATGAATTCTTGGAGGCCGAGTTCCGATGGCAAGTACATCGCTTCTTGAACATCGACGATGGTCCGTGCCCGTTCGATCGCACCGGCATCTTGCGCGAGCGGGAGCTTCCGAGCAATTCGCCAAATCGAGTACAGCGCCGAGATCAACGCGAACTCGGTCGCGAAGGCTTCACCGAACCCTGGAGGGGTGCGGCCGGTGGAGCGACGACGGCGAGCGAGCACGATCGCGATGATCCCGCTGACGACCGCAGCGATTGCTGCCTGTTGCCAGGTGGGCCACTTCACCCGAGCCATCGTGCCCAGTTGGTCGGCTCAGTGCAACATCACGGCGTGGCGAGTGTGGCGGATCGCGGGGTGAACGGGCGCTGGCGGGGCCGGTACGCTGGGATCATGCCGGCCGTATCGACGATCATCTGGGTGGGATTCGGGATCTTCTTCGGCTATGTCCTGTGGAAAAGTGGCATTGCGATGCTGCGCAGCATGACGATGCTCCCACCTGAGCCTCCGCCAACAGGCGAGCTTCGCAAGATCAGTCAGAAGTATCGATGCGATGTGTGTGGCGTCGAGATCAAAATGACGATGGCGCCTGACGATGATCCCCCTCCGCCTCGACACTGTCTCGAGGACATGATCGAGGTTGCGCCGCTCTACGACTGACGGACTTGCTCCGCGGTCGGGCCGCTACTCGCAGCGGCGATCTGAGAAGTTGTCCACAGTTGTGTGGATAACTGAGACGACCGTCGACGTGTTTCCCCGGGTTTCCCACAGGGTGAGAATCGTGAATCTGGTTCGCCTCAGCGAGACGTCGGCGCTATTGCCACTTCGTGGCGGTGTAGAGGCCGCCCAGAATTGCGGCGAGGCCGACCAAGGTGGGCCAGTTGCTGTCGGTGAAGATCAAGTAGCGAGCCATGATCAGGAGGCCACCACCGATCAGGAGCACCAGCATGATCACCGGAATCCAGTTTGGCGGGATCAGCTGTCGCCGTTCCTGCTTTGGGGTGTAGCGCGAGGAAGCGGACACCTCATGGTGATCGGTGGTCGGGTGGCCGGATGCGGGGCGGTCACCAGGCCGAGTCCCCTTCGCCGTGACGCGACCGCCACCCGTCTTTCGTTTCGGAGGTGCCATCGGTCGCAGAGCATAGGCGACAAATGTGAGAGGGCAAGACAAGTAGACGAACCTTCCCGGTCTGGGGAGGGCGTTCGGTACCGGTCAACAGCGGGTCAGGAAGTTCCGCACCAGGTCGTGGCCTTGGTCGGTGAGGATGCTTTCGGGATGGAACTGCACCCCTTCGACATCAAGTTCGCGGTGGCGGACTCCCATGACCACGCCATCGACACTGCGGGCCGTGACGGCAAGCACGTCGGGAATGGTGGCGGGGTCGAGCGTGAGGGAGTGGTAGCGGGTTGCGGTGAGCGGGGATGGCAAACCAGCGAACACCCCGCCACCCTCGTGCTCGACCGGCGAGGTTTTGCCATGCATCAACTCGGGGGCGCCGATCACATCTGCTCCGTACACATGGCCGATCGCCTGATGTCCCAGACACACGCCGAACACCGGCGTCGAGACGTCGGCGAACGCACCAATCGCATCACAGATGATCCCGCTGGTTTCAGGACGACCGGGGCCGGGCGACAGTAAGACACCGTCGGGTTCAAGCGCGACTGCCTCGGCAACGCTGATCTCGTCGTTGCGCACGACAATCGGATCAGCACCGAGTTCACCCAGGTACTGGACGAGGTTGTAGACGAAGCTGTCGTAGCTGTCGATCACCAAGATGCGCGGCACGGCTCCAGTATGACGGTCGAGGGCCACGGCGCGGTCACCCGTTTTGAACTAGCCGGTCAACGCTGCGGTTGTTGGTGGCGTTGTCGTTGCAGGCGGTGCGGTTGTTGGTGGCGTTGTCGTTGCAGGCGGTGCGGTTGTGGGCGCCGCGGTTGTTGGTGGCGTTGTTGTTGGCGGTGCGGTTGCGGGTGGCAGGGTCGTGGCGAGCACGGTCGACCGTCCGACGGTCAGCGTCACCAGCGTTCCCGGTGGCACAAGTGAGCCAGGGGGGACGTCTTGCTCCTTGACGCGACCATCGTCGACACTGCCCGGAGCCACTTCGACGTAGTTGACCAGGACGGTGAGCCCTGCATTGGTCAGCTGATTTCGGGCGCGACCCTCGGTGAGCCCACTCACCGTTGGAACACTGATTGGTTGAGGTCCATCGGAGACGGTGATGGTGACGTCGCCACCGCGCGGGACGAGTGTGTTGGCTGCCGGAGCGATCTCGATGACGATGCCGGCAGCGACGGTGCTACTCGGAACACGGGAAACGGTGACGACAAAACTGTACGGCTCGCCTTCGAGCACGTCGATTGCAGCCTGCTCGGTCTGGCCGATGAGGAAGCCGGGAACGGAAACGCTCGATGGCGGCCCGGCAATGACGAGATCGACGGAGTCCTCGGCGTTCGCCTGCGTACCCGCCGGCGGGTTCATACTGAGCACCGTTCCTTCTTCGAACTGATCGGTCTGCTCGATCGTTTCGGTGCCGACATTGAAGCTCGCTGCTTCGAGCTGAATTCGTGCATCCTCGATCGGGATGCCGACCACGTTCGGGATGGGCGTGACCTGCGGGTCCGGGTTGAAGAAGACGACAATCTCCTGGCCTTCAAGAATGATTGTGCCCGCCGGCGGTTCCGTGCGGATGACGAAGTCGATGCCGAAGTTGCCGTTCTCTTCGGCTTCGGTGCGCACGTTGAGACCGAGCTCGGTGAGCTCGGTGACGACATCCAAGCGCGGTCGATTGGTGTAATCCGCGAGTTCGAACGAGACAGGCTCGGCTGCGGTCAGGTCGTCTTGGTTCAGTGACTGGAACAGCAGCACGCCGCCGACGACGAGTGCGATGAGTGCAACGAACGCGGCGAGCGCGTACCAGCCGGTACGCGACGACGCGGCGTCGTAGTACATGGCATCGGGCGAGGCGCCCGGTGGGTAGCCAGCTTCGTACATGCCGGCTTGCGGCACGTTGCCAGCACGCGGCGGGACGGTTGGTCCCGTCGTGGTTGCACCGGCCGCGACGGCTGCGGCAATGGCGCCCGTTGCTGCCGCGCCAGAAGCGGAGACGCCCTGGGCGCTCGCCGCGACGGAGAGGGCCTGCACGGGTTCGTCGTTGCGGAATCGCCTGAGGTCGTCGCGGAGGGCACTGGCGCTCGGGTAACGGAGCTTGGGGTCCTTGGCCAGGAGTTTGGCGACGATCGCCTCGAACGGCCGAGGCACATCGGCAATGAGTTGCACGAGTGGCTGCGGCGCGTCGTGCACCTGCTTGTAGGCAATGCTGACTGGGTTTTCGCCGGTAAACGGCGGCTTGCCGCTGACCATCTCGTACATCACGATGCCCAGCGAGTACAGGTCGCTCCGCGGGTCGGGTTGGGCGCCCTGCGCCTGCTCGGGCGAGAAGTAGGTCGCCGTTCCCATGACCGAACCGACCTGGGTGAGGTTGTCCTCGGTTGGCGCGTTCATCGCCCGAGCGATGCCGAAGTCGGCGACCTTCACCTGTCCGTTGGACCCGATGAGGATGTTGGCGGGCTTGATGTCGCGGTGGGCGAGTCCGCCATCATGAGCGAACCCGAGGGCTGCTGCGACCTCGCTCGCGATTTCGGCGGCCTGCTTTGCTGTGAGCTGCTTGTTGGTCTTGAGAACGTCTGCGAGCGTGCGCCCTTGGACCTCTTCCATCGCGATGAAGTAGGTGCCTTCGAACTTGCCCCAGTCGTAGACGTTCACGATGTTGGGGTGCGACAAGTTTGCAGCGGATTGTGCCTCGCGCCGGAACCGCTCGACGAAGTTCTCGTCGACGGCGAACTCGGGAAACAGCACCTTCATGGCAACTTGGCGGTCGAGCAGCAGGTCGCGCGCAGAGAAGACGTCGGCCATCCCGCCGCGTCCAATCCGCTTGTGCACCTCGTAGCGGTCATTGATGACCGTGGCTGCGCCGTTGTCGCTCACTGCTCTCTCACTGCTTCCTGTCCGCCGAAACGGCGATGAGCCAGGCTACCGAGCGAGTCTGGCCCATGGTCTTCAGGGCGCCGATGTCGGTGTCGTGGCAAACATCACGTCGATCCGCGCCCGGCTCGTTCGTCCCGAGCACTACGACGCGCCCTGGCCGGTGAGCAGGAAGTTGAGCATGGTCTCGGCGATCGGTCCGGCAAGTCGGCCACCTGTTGCCGACACGTCTTGGGTGGACTGCACGTCGGTGAGCACCACGGAGACGGCGAACTGCGGATCCTCGGCCGGAGCGAAGGCGACGATCCAGGCGTGGGACAGATCCGGGTTCGAGGCGATGCCGAGTTCAGCAGTACCGGTCTTGGCCGCGGCCTGGATGCCACCATCGAGGGCGAGACAGCAACTGGCGGTCCCCGACTCGACGACGCCGACCATGAACTCGGTCTCAAGTGCAGCGGTCTCCGCCGAGATCGGCATCTTCCACACTTCGGGCTCGGTGCGGTTGAGCTCGCGGCCGGCCTTGTCGAATGTCGCCTCGATGACGTAGGGCTTCATCATTTTGCCGTCGTTGGCAACCGCCGATGCGACCATTGCCATGTGCAGCGGCACCATCTGGTCCTCGCTCTGACCGAAGCCACGAATGGCGAGCAAGGGGAGCATCTGGTCGAGGTTTTCGGTGTCGCCGATCGTGCTGGTGGCCGGTCGTGGCAGATCGATCGGCAACTCTTCGCCGATTCCCCATGCCTCGGTGCCGGCAACGAACCGGTCGACACCCAACTCGATGGCGGTCTTGGCGAACGGAATGTTGCAGCTTCTGCGGAACACCTCAGCCATGTCGCCGCCGCACTGACTGCCGTTGTAGTTCTGGATGGGGTCGTTGGTCTGCGGCGGGATGTATTGGCGCTCGCGCGGGAAACTTGTCTCGCGTGACAGCACGCCAGCCTCGAGTCCAATACCGGTGGTCACGACTTTGAACGTCGACCCGGGCATGAATCGCTCTTGGTACGCCTGGGCGAGCAGAGGGTTGCCGTCGGCATTCTGCAAGTCGGTGATGACCTGCTGGGCAGTCTCAAAGTCTTGGCTGACGAAGGTGTTCGGGTCATACGTCGGGTTCGAGTACATCGCGATGATCGCGCCGGTTGTCGGGTCCATCACGGTGATCGAACCCTCGCGATCGCCCAGTGCAGACTTGGCGGCATTCTGCGCGTCGTTGCGCAGCGTCAGCTGCACTGTGCCGGAGTTATCCGTGTTGCCCTCGAGGAGGTCACCGAGACCGCGCACTTGCTGCGTGGCGGTGGAGCCGACGAGGACGTCGCCGTATTGGCGCTCGACCTGCGTTGCCCCGAAGTCTTTGGTGAAGTACCCGCTGACGTTGGCGAAGAGATCGCCGGTCGGGTAGTCCCGTACGAAGTCGATGTTCTCGTTGACCGTGTCCGGTAGGGATCGGGCGACGACGACCCCGTCGGCAGTGATGATGTTGCCGCGCGGTCGGTTGAACTCGCGCAGGATCTGGCGGGTGTTGTCGAACTTTGCGCCGAGCTCTTCCTGTTGGCCGACTTGCCAGTAGTTGAGTGCGACGAACAGCACGACGTAGCACGCCATGAGCCCCAAGGCGAGCTGCCGAATCGATCTGTTCACGCGACGACCTCGACAAAATCGGACGGTACTTCGCCGCGCTTGATCGCCTTGCGAATGCGGCGCGATAAGCGCCAGGCTTGCCATCGCTCGCTGGTCGTCGGGTCATCGGGCAGTTCGTTGAGTCGGCGGGCCGCAGAATCGCTGACTCTGATGAGCAGCGCGAGAAGGATGTAGTTGGCGATCAGCGACGAGCCGCCGTAGCTCACGAACGGCAACGTGATGCCGGTGAGGGGAATCACCTTCAACACGCCGCCGATGATGATGAACGCCTGAATGCCGAGAATCGCGGTCAGGCCTGTCGCGAGCAACTTCTCAAACGTGCGGTCGGTTCGCACAGCGGTGCGCAGACCAGCGCCGACGATGAGCACAAACGACATCAAGACCGCCGTGGCGCCGATGAGGCCGAACTCCTCTCCGATCGAGGCGAAGATGAAGTCGTTCTGAGCCTCGGGAACCTGGTTTGGGTTGCCGCGTCCGAGGCCGGTGCCGAGGAGGCCGCCGTCGGCGAGGCCATACAGCGACTGGATGATCTGGTATCCCTTGTCGAGCGGGTCGTCCCAGGGGTTGATCCAGTTGGTCACACGGGTCTGGACGTGCGTGAAGTTTGACCACGAGTAGTACGCCGCTCCGCCGAACAGCACTGCGCCAACGACGAGGTAGCCGGCATTTTCGGTCGCGACCCACATCATCACGACGAACAGCGTGAAGAACAGCAACGACGATCCGAGGTCGCGTTCGCCGACCATGACGATCACAGCGAAGCCCCAGGCAACGATGATCGGGAGGATGTAGCGCGGTTCGGGAAGGTGGAACGGGCCGACCTTCCAGGTCATCGCTTGGATCAACTCGCGTCGCTCGGCCAAGTAGGCAGCAAAGAAGATGGCGAGCGCGATCTTGGCGAACTCGCCCGGTTGGAAGTTGATGGATCCAATGCTGACCCAGATCCGAGCGCCATTGAAGGTCTGACCGACACCCGGGACCATTGGTAGCAACAGGAGGAACGCGCCACCGACGAAGAACAGCCATTTGCGGTTGGCGAGGTCGCTGGTCCGCTGAACGAGGAGCAGCGTCCCGATGAACACCGCGATGCCAATCAGGCTCCACGTTGCCTGCAAGCTCGCGAGCCGGTCGTCGAGGCGCGTGATCATCACGAAGCCGATGCCGTGGAGCAGTGCAGCCAGCGGCAGGATTGTGCCGTCAGCACCGCGAGCGACGAGGCGGACCGCGATGTGTGCGCACAACAGCAGGGCGAGGAGGATGCCGACGAAGATGCCAATGCCGGGTGGGATCTCGGCGTTCGTGCCGAGCGCAGCAACCGTGTAGGCCGCGCCGGTGATGAGACCGACCATGATGATCAGCGTCAGCTCGGTGTTGCGCCGGCGGCGAGCTATTGGCGAGCGCGGACCGGTCTGGTTCGCCAACGCCGGATCGACATCGTTGGTCGCAACAGGAGTCGACATGGTGGGATCAGGGCACCGTGGTGGTGATCGCCGGAGTTGTGGTGGTCGGAATCGTGGTGGCCGGGACCGTTGAGGTCGGGGCAACGATCACCTCGGTGGTGGTGGTCGTGGTTGATGGCGGAATGGTCGTGGTGGGAATCGTCGACAGGTCCTCACGGATGAACAGGGCGGCCTCGATGCGGCTGTCGAAGCGCGGTTGCATCTCGACAAGCACCACGCTCTCGTCGTCAAGAATCTCGCGCGGTGGGCCGGTGTTCTCCTCGGTCGGGTCGAACCACAGCACACCGTCCGTCCGGCCTTTGAAGATGGTCACAACGTCATTGTCGTTGAAGTCGACGTAGTAGCCACGTCGCGCCCACGCTGCGAAGGCGGCGAAGCTCGCCACAAGAATCGCACCGACGGCCAGCAGGGCAAGGAATCGCTTCGGACCGCGGTCGGACCGCTTGGCTCGCGACGGTGTCTCAGCGTCGGGGTCGGTCGCAGTGAGTGGTTGACCGTCGGCGTCGACTTGCAGGCTGCCCGCTGGCGTCGGATCAACGTCATCAGCCCAGAGGGGCACGACGTCGAACTCCTGGGTGGGGTCAGGCGGATCGTCGCCTTCGAGCACGTCGACGATGACCACCGTGATGTTGTCGCGACCGCCTGCCTCGTTGGCCTGATCGACCAGCCGCTCCGATGCTTCTTGAGGATCGGAGAGCGTCGTGAGGGTGTGCTTGATGACCTCGTCATCGACCTCGTCGACCAGCCCGTCGCTACACAGCAGGAAACGATCCCCGCGGATGAGTGGCAGCGTCCACCAGTCGACTTTCACGTCGGGCTCGATGCCCAGCGCACGCGTGATGATGTTGCGTCGTGGGTGGGTACGGGCCTCGTCCTCGGAGATGTGGCCGGTCGATACCAACTCCTGCACGTAGCTGTGATCGATGGTGACACGACGCAACCGATCGTGACGCAAGAGGTAGGTACGCGAGTCGCCGACGTTGGCGAGCACGAATGCTTCGGACGGCTCGGCGGGAACGACGGGCGTCACTTCGCCGGGATCGTCGTTGACGTCGAGGTTTGGGGCTCCGCGGCCAGCGAGCTGGTCGCCAATCACCGCGATGGCGGTGATCGTCGTGCCCATGCCGGCTTGGCTGGGATTTGCAATCGCGGCGCGGAAAATGTCGCCGTTCGCGTTCGAGATCGAGTCGACGACCGCCGAGGCTCCTGGCAGTTCCTCGGTGTCAAGGTCGGCACGCACTCGATCGACCGCGATCTGGCTGGCAACCTCACCGGCCTCGTGGCCACCCATTCCGTCAGCGACCACGTAGATGCCGTCGATCGCCAGAAGGTTGTCTTCGTTTTGCGGGCGGAGTTGACCGGCATGGGTCGCTGACCCCCAATTGAGTTTTGCCATTCTTACTGCGCCTCGATCACGGTGGTGCCCACCTGGATGCGGTCACCTGGGTGCAGCAATTTGGCACCGACAATCTTGCTCCCGTTGTGGAAGGTGCCGTTGGTCGACCCAAGATCCTCAAGCATCGGTTGGCCTTCGAAGTCATACATCCGTAAGTGGAGCTGGGAGATGAACGTGTCATCGTCGATCGTGATCGTGCACGACGGATCGCGACCGAGCGTGATCTCGCCCTGCATCGCAATCGTGGTGCCGCGACGAGCGCGAGGTTCGAGGATGACGAGTCGTCCGACGCGGCCGGACCGACCCTTCGGCGCGCGTTGTGGCGCCGGTGCTGGCTGCGCTCGAGGAGCTTGGGCGGGCGGGCCGCTGGCGCGTTGGTTGCCAGGCGTCGCTTGGGCTGTGCGCTGTTTTGGCGTGCGTACTTCGCTCCACACGGCCCAGAGCACGCGTGCGAAGAAGACGTAGAGCAGCCCGAGAAGAGCGAACTTCAAGATGTTGAGGACTTGATCGGTCATGGTTGGCTGGCGCAGGCCAGAGTTACGACGCCTCGAAGCGAACGTGGGTTGAACCAAAACTGATGATGTCGCCGTCGTTGAGACGCTGCTCGCCGACGATGCGGACACCGTTGACCATCGTGCCGTTGGTGGATCCGAGGTCGACCGCCACGTAGGCGGCACTGCCGGTGCGAATCTCGGCGTGGTTGCGGCTGACGTTGGTGTCGTTGATCAAGATTGTCGATTCGGGCAGCCGGCCGACCGTGGTGACATGTTCGCCGAGGGCCACTCGCTGGCCGGACGGCAGCACCAGCGATCCGGCGCCAAGACCGCCAGCAGCTTGCTTGAGTTGTGAGCTAATGCCGAAGCGGCCCGGTTTGAGGTTGTTGTCCACCATGAGCTTGACGAGGACCGGCCCCATGAAGTGGTAGCTCTCTTCGCGGGCGTATTCGCGGGCGGCTTCTCCGAGCTCGGTGGTGAGTGCATCTTCAATGTCGCTGAAGCCGGCGTGATCGGTGGGGCTCAGGAGCACGGTGAAATTGTTGGGAACAATGCGGCGACCCTTGACATCGACCGAGCGATTGTCGTCCATTTCACGCACGAGACGGCGCCCGAGCTCGATGGGACGGATGGAGCCGCGACGCCGACGAGAGAACACACCATCGACCATACGCTCCAATCGCCTCTCTATTGACTGCAATCCCATGAGGCGAACCACAATACTTCCTGAGCAGGCCCACCAACCTGCACTTACCCAACCGTTCGACCCACCCCGACCGCGATGACGACAGCGTCTCCGGAACGCGAGTGGGGAACGGGTGTCTGCTGCGTTATCGTCTGTGGTCCACTTGCGCGAGTGGCGGAATGGCAGACGCGCCAGCTTCAGGTGCTGGTGTCCGAAAGGGCGTGGGGGTTCAAGTCCCCCCTCGCGCACAACTCAGAGGGCTGCAGCCCGTCAAAATGCTGCAGATCAGGTTGCAACAGGCGTTGATCTCATCGATGAACTCGATGTCGTTGATGGCGTCGAGAATTGTCTTGCAGATCACGGTGAGGCCGCGATTGCGCTTCGCCGTGGCCTCCGCACGGTCGATGCAATGCCAGCAACGCATTCTTTGAGTCAAACCCGTCAACTTGATGTCACTCGCCGTCGACTTGGACGCATTGGCGACATCGCGACACGAAGTACTGAAACCCGCTCTGTGGCGTCGTTGACGCTTGTGCCGACAGCACCGGTGACGTCAACTCCAACGTTTCCTCTCGGAGCTCAAACCCGACGGGTGGACGCGAGTGGCCGTTTCAAACCAGGTTTTGACTCAGGCACGCTCAGTGAACTGCTCGGCTGGAGCGCTGGTGGCCTTGACGTCACTGTTGTCGACGGATGGCTGCTCCTCACCCAATCCAAAACGGCACGTCAGAGCTCACGTCGCCGGTGCAGCCATTTTGGGGCGCTCACTGTCAACGCGAACGGTGTTGAACGAGTCGCGTTACGGCCCGCCCATTTAGAACGCGCTGCACTCGGAGCAGATCGCAACCTGCTGATCGCACCACTCAGCGACATCGGCGCGTTAGTTGTTGTTAACCCTGCGGTGTGTTTGTTCGGCGCTCCAGCCAACGTTCTTGCTGGCATCAGCTCACAGGAGTCCAGCGATGTCTGAGCGGACCACAGCACACGTTGATCTTTCACAGCTGCTTGCCGAGTCCGGTCTCACTGAAGCTGAGCTCCTTGAACAGCTGACAGCGCAGTCACGTCGCCCAACAGTGGCTGACCACGTCGAGTCATATCTCAAAGTCCAAACCGCAGGGACCCGCCGCGGTTACGCCACCCATCTCAACCGCCTCGTATCGGGTTACGGCGCAGTGTGTGATCAGACCTGTGAGCCATGTCTAGGCGACGGCGGCGATCAACCATTCACATGTCGCTGTACCTGCCGGGCATGTGTGACAAGTCAGATCCGAATCGAACCTCGCAGCAGCGACGTTGTCGGCACGAGTATCTACACAACTGAAGTTGTTCAGCAGCTCGCTGCAGTCGCGAAACGTCTTGCGATCAAACGTGGGATCGTTCACAACCGGGTCCGCGGAGCCAAAGGACTGCCTGCGAAAAGCGCGGACGGCATCGGCGCTGAAGAAAACGCGATGGCTGCGTTACGGAGTTTGTTTGACTCAGCGCTCAGCTTCACCGATGGCGTCAACGCCGCTCATGCAGTCAAAAAACCGCGTCGCAACACCCGTGAACGCCGACCAATGCAAGAGTTCGAGCTGCTTGAGCTCTGCCATCTGACATCAACGTCAGGTAACGACACGTTCCTTGACGAACTCATTGTCGACTTCGGCATCGCGACTGGCTCGCGACGCGAAGGCGTCCACCTACTCACTGTTGGGCAGCTGCACCGCGACACACAAATCATTGACTTGTTCGATAAATACAAACGCCGTCAGCCTGCACCGGTGTCACGTGAGCTCATCGACCGGCTGATCGACCATGCAGTTCAGCGTGGCGGCCAAGTCTGTAACCCTGA
>NZ_CAXCAM010000061.1:0-14573 GCF_963980585.1 uncultured Ilumatobacter sp. | reverse complement strand
CGAATCAGCCGACACCGAATCAGCCGACACCGAATCAGCCGACATCGAACCAGCCGCCACCGACGGGTTCGTGTTCACCGCGCCGACTGATGACTACGTCATCACATTCCCTGGCGAGCCATTGCCGACGCCGCTCGCCGTTCCACTGCCCACAGGCCAGGTCGCCGCCGAGGCGTTCATTTATGAAGATGGCGTCGATGCGGCATACTTCACCTCGGTGTTCGACTATCCCGAAGGTTCGATCGACAGTGATCCCGAAGTTGCGCTCCTCACGGCACGCGACGGTGCTGTCGCGAACGTCGGTGGGACCCTTGTTGACTCCCAGTTTGTGGAGAGCAATGGAGTGCCTGGCGTCGCATTCGCCTTCGAGGTCGTCGACGGTGCAGATTCCGGCGACGGCAACGCCCTCGTTTTCGTCGATGGACTTCGCCTGTACCAATCGTTCGCCCTCGGATTCTCGGGGCAGACCGAGCAATTCCAGGCGTTCCTCGACACGTTTATGTTCACCGCCGACCAAGCAGGAGACAGCTGATGAGCCGTCTGTCCGATCACAACGTGGTGCTGGCCAAGGAGATCATCAGCCGCTACCCGAAGCAGAAGTCGGCGCTGATCCCGCTCGTGCACCTCAGCCAAGAGCAGAACGGCTACGTCACCGACGACGCAATGCGGCACATCGCTGAACTCGTCAACGTCACGCCAGCCGAAGTGCTCGGCACGGCATCGTTCTACGAGATGTTCAAGTTCGAACCCGTCGGCAAGTACGTCGTCAACGTGTGCACGACGCTGTCGTGTGCGCTGCTCGGCGCCGGAGAGTTGCTCCACCACGCCGAAGAGAAGCTCGGAGTGAAGGCAGGTGGCACCACCGCCGACGGCCTCATCACGCTCGAACCGGCTGAGTGTCAGGCCGCCTGCACCGAGGCACCTTGCCTCCAGGTCAACTATCGCCACAAGTACCGAGTCACGCACGCCGACTTCGATGAGATGATCGACGATTTGCGCGCGGGCAAGCTCGATGGCGAGGTGCCACCCCACGGCACGCTCGGCACGCAGCGCCAGCACATCCCCGACGACAAGGGCGTTGGCGCCGTTCACCCGGACGACGTCACGGGCGGTCCCGCCTGGATTCCGGCCCCTGTTCCGGAAGAGAGCAACTGACGATGAGCACCACCAATTCTCCCGGCGCTGTCACGCACGACTACATCCCCGGGTTCTACATCGGCGACCGACCCAAGGTGGTCACGTCGCGATTCGAGTACGAAGACAGCCACACCCTTGAACGCTTCCTGGCGACTGATGGCTACAACGGCCTGAAGAAGTGCCTCGCGATGAGCCCGCAGGAGATGCACGACGAAGTCCGCAACTCGACGGTGCTCGGCCGCGGCGGTGCGGGGTTCCCGGCTGGCGTCAAATGGGGCTTCACTCCGCAGGGCGTGTGGCCGCGCTACCTCGTGGTCAACGGCGACGAGTCCGAGCCCGGCACCTATAAGGACCGTCTCCTCATGGAGCGCGATCCGCATCAGTTGATCGAAGGCTGCCTCATTGCCTGCTACGCCGCTGGTCTGTCGCAGTGTTTCTTGTACGTGCGCGGCGAGATGGCGCTGGCCCAGGAGCGGATCGCCGTTGCGCTGAACGACGCATATGCAGCGGGGTATATCGGCAAGAACATCCTCGGCACTGACTTCAGCGTCGACATTGTCTTGCATTGGGGAGCGGGTGCATATGTCGTCGGCGAAGAGACCGCATTGATCGAGTCGCTCGAAGGCGAGCGCGGCATGCCGCGGCTCAAGCCGCCGTTCTTCCCGGCAGCGGTCGGTCTGTACGGCAAGCCGACGATCGTCAACAACGTCGAAACGCTTGCGAACCTGCCGTTCGTCGCACTCAACGGTTCGGCTGCGTATACCGCGATCGGCACACCAACCTCACCCGGCACGCGCATGGTCGCGGTATCGGGCCATGTGAAGCGGCCAGGCGTCTATGAGATCATCAATGGCTCAACGACATTCCGCGACATCATTTACGGCGACGAGTTCAGCCAGGGGATCCGTGACGACAACGACCTGAAGGCATTCGTGCCCGGCGGCGGTTCCGCACCCTGGTTCGTCGAAGATCAACTCGATATCCCGTTCGAAGGCAAGGAAGCTGGCGCGGCCGGCTCGATGCTCGGCTCAGGGGCCATCATGGTGATGGACTCCACGACCGACATCCCTCACGCCGCCTACACGCTGACCAAGTTCTACGCCCACGAGTCGTGCGGCAAGTGCACGCCGTGTCGCGAAGGTGGCACGTGGCTGATGCGCATGCTTGAGCGCGTCATCGCCGGCTACGGCACCGACGCCGACCTCGACCAGATGCGCGAAGTTGGCCAGACGATCTGCCCGGGTGACATGCCACATGCATCGAGCAAACGGCTCGACCTCGAAGCGGTCCCATTCCCTTACAAGATGACCACGATCTGTTTCGTCGGACCGTCTGCGTGGGCGCCGCTGCACTCGGCACTGACGTTGTTCCCCGAAGAGTTCGAGGCCATCGTGACCAAGGTGCCGAAGCGAGTCTCGATTCCCGTCACCGCACTCTCAGGAGCTGACGCATGACCGATGTCCCTGCCGAGGTGACGGATGATGAAGCAATCGAAGCGGTGCCCGAGCCCGAGCCGGATCCCAACGCCGTCGCCGTCACCCTGAACGGCCGCGAGATCATTGCTCACAAGGGCGACTTGGTCATTGCGGTCGCCGAGAGCAACGGGGCCACGGTTCCGCACTTCTGCTACCACCCCCGGATGAGCTCGGTTGGCATGTGTCGACAATGTCTCGTCGAGGTCGACACCGGGCGCGGCATGCAGCTGCAGCCATCGTGCATGATCACCGTGTCGCCCGACATGAAGATCGAGACCGAATCGCCCACAGCGAAGCGGGCCCAAGAAGGCATGATCGAGCTGCTGCTCGCCAACCATCCGCTCGACTGCCCGGTCTGCGACAAGGGCGGCGAGTGCCCGCTGCAAGACCAAGCGTTCTCGCACGGCCCCGGCGAAAGCCGGTTTGTCGAAGAGAAGCGCCACTACGAAAAGCCGATCCCAATCAGTGACCTGGTGTTGCTTGACCGCGAGCGCTGCATTCTTTGCGATCGTTGCACCCGCTTCGCCGACGAAGTTGCCGGTGACAAGCTCATTCACTTCACCCAGCGCGGCAACAACACGCAGGTGATGACCTTCCCAGACGAGCCGTTTGCGTCGTATTTCTCGGGCAACACTGTGCAGATCTGCCCGGTGGGCGCGCTCACAGCCGAGCCGTACCGCTTCAAGGCGCGGCCATGGGACCTCGAACAGCAGGAGTCCACCTGCACGACGTGCTCGGTCGGCTGTCGTACGGTGGTCCAGTCGAGTCGTGACGAGTTGCTCCGCTACCAGGGCGTCGATTCCGATCCGGTCAACCACGGCTGGTTGTGCGACCGCGGTCGCTTCAATTTCGAAGCCACCAACTCTGATCACCGGATCACCAATCCCATGATCCGCACCGATGCAGGACTCGTCGAGACGCAGTGGAACGGCGCGATGACATCGGCGGCCGCGCTGATCAACGAAGCCCTCAGCACCGGCGGACCGGAAAGCATCGCGATTCTCGGTGGAGCGCGTGGCTCGAATGAGGACGCCTTCGCATGGGGCCAGCTCGCTGATGCGATCGACACGCCATACCGCGACGCACAGCTCGGCGACGGCCTGCCGATCGAGGTCCTCGGCCAGAAGCGAGCGACGATCGACGAGGCGGCCAACGCTGCGACCATCGTGCTGATCGGCCCCGATCTGAAAGAAGAGCTGCCGGTCCTCTATCTCCGCCTGCGCGACGCAGCAGAGAAGGGCCGGAGCAAGATTGTCGAATTCTCTGCCGTCGACACTGGCATGTCGCGGTATGCCTGGAAGAGCATCCGCCACGAGCCGGGCACTCAGCACGACGCCGTGCGGACGGCGATCGCCGATGCCGTCATCGCCGCGCAGCTCGCCAGCGGCCCGGTGGTCGTTGTCGTGGGTCGTCCGAACCTCGCCGAGTCCAGCGATGCGACCATCGCAGCGCTCCAGAATGTGCTCAATGCGGTCCCTGCCGCGAAGGTGCTCCCGGCCCTGCGGCGCGGCAACGTTGTCGGCGCACTGTCGCTCGGCATGGCACCGACCAGCTCCGATGGTGATGCCATTGCGGCTCTCAATGCCGCAGCCGATGGCAAAATCGGGTTGTTGATTCTGGTGGGCAGTGACCCGCTCAACGACTGTCCCGACACCGAACTCGCGCGTCGTGCGCTCGCCGGGGCACGTCGGATCATCTCCGTTGACACGCACCCATCAGAGTCCACCCAACTCGCTGATGTCGTTCTCGCCGCGGCCGCCTACGGCGAGAAATCGGGCACGACGACAAACCTTGAAGGCCGGGTGACGACGCTGGCCCAGCAGGTCACTGCCAGCGGAACGGCACGTCCCGACTGGATGATCGCCGTCGAACTGGCCACGTCGATCGGCGACCGGTCGTTCGGTGCAGACCACCCGCTCGGCAACGTTGCCACGGTCGATGATGTCACCGATGCGATTGCGGCAACAGCACCGTTGTTCCCCGGGGTCACCCGCGCAGCTCTTGCGGCATCGATCGATGGCGTGATGTCGATCCAGCCCGCGGCTGCACTTCCTGGCATCAAGGTTGAAGTCGCTGGTCGGAACAGCTACGACTACCGGCTGGTCGTCAGCCGGAAGCTGTATGACCGGGCGGTCAGTACGGCAATGTCTCCGTCGATTGCACAGCTTGCACCGGGTGCCGCTGCACACGTGCATCCGCTTGACCTCGACGGCATCGGCGTCGATGCCGGTACCGACGTGAAGCTCATCAGCGCCAAGGCCACCGCTGTGCTGCCGGTCGTTGCCAACCACAACGTCCCGCGCGGCGTCGTGTGGGCACCGTTCAATCAGTCCGGAACTGGCAGTATCGAAGACATCATCGATGCCGCCGCTGCCACCACCGACGTCCGAATCGAACGAATCTGATGCTGTCTTCTCAACTTCTTGCTGCGCTGCCGACCGATGCGGTGCTGACCGGTCTCGTCGCGATCGACCCGATCACCGAAGGCAAGCTGACGTGGACGCCGATCTTCATCATCCTGGCCAAGGTCCTCATCGTCTTCGTGCTCGGCCTCGTTGGCACGATGCTGATGGTGTGGTTCGAACGCAAAGTCGTGTCGGGCATGCAGAACCGAGTCGGCCCGAACAAGGCCGGCCCGTTCGGGTTGCTGCAGACCCTCGCCGACGGCATCAAGCTGTTCTTCAAGGAAGACCTGCTGCCAAATCGGGCCGACCGCATCGTGTTCCGCCTCGCTCCCTTCTTGGCGTTCGTCCCTGCGTTTCTCGTCTGGGCGGTCATCCCGCTCGGCGGAGACTTCTCCGACGGCAAAGACGGATCGATCACGATCTTCGGGCAAGTCACCCGCGTCCAGCTCGCTGACCCTCCGGTCGGCATCCTTCTCGTCCTGGCTTTGAGTGGGATCGCGGTCTACGGGATCATGCTCGCTGGTTGGGCATCAGGCTCGAAGTACCCGCTCCTCGGCGCGGTCCGGGCGACGGCGCAAATGATTTCGTACGAAGCAGCTCTCGGTCTCAGCCTGGCGGCGGTATTGCTGTCGTCGCGCACACTGAGCACCAACGGCATCGTGCAAACCCAGGATCGCTTTGTCGACTGGAACATCATCACGACCGGCCTGCTCCCGTTCTTCGTGTTCGTCGTGGCCACCACAGCGGAGCTGAACCGGCCGCCGTTCGATCTTGTCGAAGCCGAACAGGAACTGGTCGGCGGCTTCAACACCGAGTACTCCTCGATTCGCTTCGCGCTCTTCTTCCTCGCCGAGTTCATGAACGTCATCACCATGTCGGGCGTCATGGTGACGCTCTTCCTCGGTGGCCCGCAGGGGCTTTTCGACATCCCGGTGATCCCGGGCTACATCGAAGGCTCGATCTGGTTCGTTGCCAAGCTGCTGCTCTTCCTCTACATGTTCGTCTGGTTCCGAGCGACCTTGCCTCGCCTGCGCTATGACCAGCTGATGGACTTCGGCTGGAAGATCCTCATTCCGGTATCGCTCGGTTGGTTCCTGCTGCTCGCTGCACTCCGTCAATTCGCCAACGGCGACAACGTGGCCAGCCTGCGGGTGGTCGGCATCGCCGGCATCATCGGGGCTGTCGCGATCGGTCTGTTCGCTGCGGCCCTCAACGTGAGCCGCAAGAACCGTGAGGCATCAAGCTCGCTGAGCCCGGTGCCGTCACCATCCGCTTCGAGCAAGGGAGCTGCCAACTGATGGGTTACTTCGAAGGTTTCCTCATTCCGCTCCGCCAGCATCGCCTCTTCGGCGGCAAGCAAGTGACCACGCAGTACTCCGGTGGTCGGCGCGCCAAGAAGAAGGGCGACATGGCGTCCGACTCGCAGGGCGACGAAAAGATCCCCAAGCCCGAGCGGTTGCATGGTCGTCACGTCCTCAACCGCTACGAGGACGGCATGGAGAAGTGCATCGGCTGCGAGCTGTGCGCCGGTGTCTGCCCGGCCAAGTGCATCCACGTGCGCGGTGCCGACAACGACCCCGAGAACCCCACGTCGCCGGGCGAGCGCTTCGGTTGGATCTACGAGATCAACTACCTGCGCTGTATTCACTGCGACCTGTGTGTCGAGGCGTGCCCGACCGAGGCCATCACCGAGTCGAAGATGTTCGAGTTCTCGTTCACGAGCCGCCAGGACGCGATCTACACCAAGTCTGAGCTCGTCGTCGACGACGCGGGCAAAGCCAAACGGCTCCCCTGGGAGGATTGGCGCGACGGCGAGGACGACCAAACCTCGGGCTGGATGCGCGCCACGTCTCCATCTGGCGACGCAACCTTTGAAGGGGAGGTGGGCTGGAGCAACGAACTCGGTTACGGTCTGCGTGCTCCCGAACCCAAGCAGGCCGAGCGAGATGCCCATGATCCCGATCGGGACAATGGGGACCGTCCCGTGAAGGTCGTCAAACGGTGAAGCGCGACTGCTGATGGATACCACGTTTCTCGAATATCTCGTCTTCTTCGCGGCGGCTGCGATGGTGCTGGGCGGCGCCATTGGTGTCATCACGCTGAAGAACCCCGTGCACGCCGCACTTGGCTTGGTCATGACACTGTTCGGCATTGCCGTGCAGTTCGTTGCGCAGGAAGCTCACTTCCTCGCTGCGGTGCAGGTCATTGTCTACGCCGGTGCGATCGTGGTGCTGTTCTTGTTCGTCATCATGTTGCTTGGTGTCGACAATGCCATGGACCTGTCGATTGAGCCGATCAAGGTCCAGCGTCCACTCGCTGCGATCATGGGCCTCGGGCTTGCGTCGCTGATCACCGCAGCGGTCATCAAGGCCGACAGCAGCACCGTGCTGCCCGGAGCGGTTGGCGATGGCATCGACGTCGCCACCGAGACCGGTGACCACGACAGCAACATCAAGCAGCTCGCCGAGAACTTGTACGGCGACCATGTGTTTGCCTTCCAGCTCACCTCCGTCCTGCTCGTGGTGGCAGTGGCCGGAACGGTCGTCCTCACCCGCAAGTGGCCGAAGGCCGATGCTGAAGACACCGATGCGTCGTCATCGACCACGTCGGGAGCAGCCAAATGATCGCTGCAATCGAACCGTCCTGGTATCTGATCCTCGCTGCCCTGCTGTTCAGCATCGGGGCGTCCGGGTTACTGATTCGTCGCAATCCGCTGATCATGTTCATGTGCATCGAACTGATGCTCAACGCGGCCAACCTCACCTTCGTGGCGCTCGCCACCAAGTTGGGCGACATCAACGGCCAGACCGCCGTGTTCTTCGTGATGGTCGTGGCCGCTGCCGAAGTGGTGGTTGGCCTCGGCATCATCGTGTCGATCCTGCGCCGCAAGCCGGGCGCCACCGCTGACGACCTCGCGGAACTGAAGGGCTGATCATGATCGATCTCGTTTGGTTGGTTCCCCTCTTCCCGCTGGTCGGCTTTCTGACGATCCTCGTCGGCGGCCGCAAGTTGGGCGAACCCAAGGCCGGCTATCTCGCGACCGCCATGGTCTTGCTGTCGTTCGCGACGGCCGTGGCCATTTACTTCGACCTGCTGTCACGCGACTCTGAGTCCCGTTCCGAAGTTGTCAACATCTTCTCGTGGGTGCCGGTTGGTGACTTGCAGATCGACATGGCGTTCCTCGTCGATCCGCTGAGTTCGACGATGCTCCTGTTCGTCACCGGCATCGGCGCGTTGATCCACCTGTATTCGGTCGGCTACATGCACGGCGACCCGAAGTTCTCAAAGTTCTTCCTCTATCTCAACCTCTTCGTCCTCTCGATGACGCTGCTGGTCTTGGGCTCGAACCTGCTCGTGACGTTCCTCGGCTGGGAAGGCGTGGGCACGTGCTCGTACTTCCTGATCTCCTTCTGGCAGACCAAGGATGCCAACGCCACAGCCGGCAAGAAAGCCTTCGTCACCAACCGTGTCGGTGACTTCGGCGTGATGCTGGCGATGTTCCTCGCGTTCGGTGCGGTCGGCTCGGTCGACTATGCGGTGATCAACGACAGTGCACTTGCCGGCACGATGACCCAGGCAACCGCCACGGGCATCGCCGCACTGCTGTTTGTGGGTGCCGTTGGCAAGTCCGCTCAGCTGCCGCTGTACATCTGGCTGCCTGACGCCATGGCCGGTCCGACACCGGTGTCGGCGCTCATCCATGCGGCCACGATGGTCACCGCCGGCGTCTTCCTCATGGTCCGGATCAATCCGGTCCTCGGTGCTGCCGCCGACTGGGTGCCGATGCTCATTGCCTGGACCGGCGCGATCACCGCGCTGTTCGCTGCGACCATTGCGTTGACGCAGAACGACATCAAGAAGGTGTTGGCCTACTCGACGGTTTCACAGCTCGGGTACATGTTCTTGGCTGTCGGCACCGGCGCGTACGTCGCCGCGATCTTCCACATGGTCACTCACGCTTTCTTCAAGGCGCTGCTCTTCCTCGGGTCTGGTTCGGTCATCCACGGGATGAACGACGAACAAGACATGCGCAAGATGGGCAAGCTCTTCAAGTTCATGCCGATCACGGCGAGCACGTTCATCATTGGCTGGCTTGCCATCGCCGGTGTGCCGCCGTTTGCCGGCTTCTGGTCGAAAGACGAGATCCTGTTGTTCGCCCTGGCCGAGAGCCCGGCGCTCTACATCGTCGGCATCGTCACCGCAATCCTCACCGCGTTCTACATGACCCGCCAGGTCGTCATGACCTTCTTCGGCGAGCAGAAGTGGGGCTCCCACGCGAATGCTGAAGAAGCCGCTCACCTCGAGGTGGACGACGCCGAGGCCGGTGCGGCGCCCGAGCCGGTCACGCACGGCGCGCACGGCGAGTTCAAACCGCACGAGTCACCGCCCACAATGCTGCTGCCGCTGGTTGTGCTCGCTGGGCTGTCGATGGTCGGCGGCATCATTCAGCTGCCGTCACTCGGCTTCATTCCGAAGAGCATGCAGCACAAGCTGCTCGACTGGCTGCACCCGCTGGTCGAGTTCGGCGAGGGCCCTGAAGAGCGTGGCATCGGCGAAGCGGTCATCAAGGACACCTGGGCCTACGACAACAAGGTCCTCCTGATTGGCATCGCAGTCGCGTGTGCCGTCATCGGCATCGTCGGCGCATATCTCGTGTATGAGAAAAAGCGCATGAAACCAATCGAGCCTGAGCTGTTCGCGAACGGCTGGAACTATGACCGAGCCATTTCGTGGTTCATGGGCAACCCTGGCCGAAAGGGCTTCCAAGGTGTTGCCGATTTCGACAGCAAGGTCGTCGACGGTGCAGTGAATGGCGTTGCCACCCTGGTGCGTGAGACGTCGAGTCAGGTCCGAAAGGGCCAGACCGGATACCTGCGTCAGTACGCCGGAGTGATCGGCATCGGTGTCGTCTTGCTCCTCGGGTGGTTTGTCGTGATTCGAGGAATTCTGTGATGGGCGCGCTGACCGAAATGATGACGGCCGGGCTGGTTGCCGCCGAGGACTCCCACGGTGGCGCGATCGCGTTCCCGATTCTCACGATGTTGATCCTCGTGCCGATCGTTGGCGCAGTCGCCGTGGCGATCAGTTCGAAGCGTCGACCTGAGATTGCCAAGCTCATCGCGTTGATGACCTCGGTTGGTGTGGGCGCCATGAGCATCTGGCTCCTCTCGTCGTTCGAGATGGGCGAGGCCGGATTCCAGTTCAGCTCGCAGCACACGTGGATCGAGCAGTGGGGCATTTCGTATCACGTCGGTGTTGACGGCATTTCGCTGTTCCTCGTCGTGCTGACCGGAGTGCTCTTCCCGCTCGCGATCGTCGGCACAGACCCGCATCACGACGAGAAGCCGTACCTGGCGTGGCTGTTGATGCTCGAAGCCGGTGTGATGGGTTCGTTCCTCTCACTTGATCTCTTCTTGTTCTTCATCTTCTTCGAGATCGTGCTCGTGCCGATGTACTTCCTCATCGGCGGTTGGGGCTACGAGAACCGTGTCTACGCCGCGACGAAGTTCTTCCTCTACACAATGTTTGGTTCGGCGTTCATGCTCGTCGGGCTCATCGCCACCGCGATGCTCGCCCGCGAGGACCTGGGCCGGCTCACCTTCGACCTCGTCGAGATCGCCGAGGGCGCAGACTTCGCGGCCAACACTGGGCGTTGGTTGTTCTTCGCCTTTGCCATCGCGTTTGCTGTCAAGGTGCCGATCTTCCCGCTGCACACCTGGCTCCCCGACGCCCATACGCAGGCGCCCACCGCTGGTTCGGTCGTCCTCGCCGGCGTCATGTTGAAGCTCGGTACGTACGGGTTCCTCCGCTTCGGCCTCTACCTGTTCCCCGAGGCTGCGGTGTGGAGTCGTTCGCTCTGGCTGACCCTTGCGGTGATCGGCATCATCTACGGCGCAATTGCGGCGACGATGCAGAAGGATCTCAAGCGACTCGTCGCCTATTCCTCGGTGGCCCACCTCGGGTTCATCATCCTCGGTACGTTTGCCTTCACTTCCCAGGCGATCTCCGGTTCTGTCCTCCAGATGGTCAACCATGGTGTGTCGACCGGCGCGCTGTTCCTCCTCGTCGGCATGATCTACGAGCGTCGCAAGACCCGCCAGATTTCCGAACTTGGCGGCATCCAGAAGGTGGCACCGATCTTTGCTGCCGGCTTCATGATCGTGATGCTGTCGTCGATCGGTGTGCCAGGACTCAACGGATTCATCGGCGAATACCTGATTTTGCTCGGCTCATTCCAGACCGCACGGTGGTGGACCGTCGTGGCAACTGCCGGCGTGATCCTCGCTGCGCTCTACCTGCTCTGGGCCTACCAGCGTGTCTTCCACGGCGAGCCGGACGAGGACAACGCGAAGTTCCCTGAACTGCGTGTCAAGGAAGGCTTGGTGCTGCTGCCGTTCATCGCAGCGATCGTGTTCACCGGTGTGTACCCGAAGCCGCTGCTCGATCGCATCGAACCGAGCGTCGACGCACTGGTCGAACACGTGGTGGAGAACAGCGACTTCGAAAATCCTGAGTACGGCACCCAATGCGGCACCTTCGAGGTGGAGCACGAGGGCGAGGCAGCCGAGAGCCACAGCGATGAGCCAGCCGAACATGACACTGCAGATACGAGCTGCGACACAGCCAGCAATGGCGCGGATCACGACGACGCAGATGAGGGCGATGCAGACCACGGTGACGGCAGTGACGACGACAGTGACGACGACAGTGACGGCGAAGACGGTCACGACGAGGGAGAGGAGACCGGCGAATGATCGCTGAGCTCGTGTCCCAGATCTCGACGCATGAGGCCCCGGCCCAGGCGCTGCTGGCTCAGACCTTCGTCGGTCCCGAAGTCAACTGGTTTGCATTGTCGCCCATGCTGACGCTGCTTGCCGGCGCACTGGGCATGATGCTCGTCGGTGCGCTGACACCGGCGTGGCCGAAGGGGCTGTACGCGCTGGTCGCTGCGGTCACGGCCGGCACCGCAGGCGCACTGGCAATGGTCCAGTGGGACGACATCACCGACAACGGCCCGACCACACTCGTGGGTGGTGCCATCGCGTTCGACACGCTCGCGATGTTCCTCACGATCACGATCTGCATCGGTGTGCTGCTCGTGTCGATGCTGACGGATTCGTTCCTGCGGGGCACGCCCAACGAGGGCCCCGAGATCTACGCCCTCTATTTGGTGGCCGCGATCGGCGGCATCGTCATGGCGTCGGCCAATGACTTGATCGTGCTGTTCCTCGGCCTCGAAACACTGTCGCTGGCGCTCTACGTGCTCGCTGCATCGAACCGTCGCTCGCTGGCATCGGCAGAGTCAGGCATCAAGTACTTCGTGCTCGGAGGTTTTGCGTCAGCATTCTTCCTCTATGGCATCGCGCTGCTCTACGGGGCGGCCGGGACGACCAACATCACCGAGATGGTCGCGACGTTCCAATCGGGCGTCGACCTCGACAATCCAAACGCGTTGGCCCTTGCTGGTCTCGCACTGCTCATCGTGGGTCTTGGTTTTAAGGTCGCCGCAGCGCCGTTCCATGTGTGGACACCCGACGTGTATCAAGGTGCGCCGTCGCCCGTCACCGCACTCATGGCATCGGTCGGCAAGGCAGCCGCATTCGCCGCGATGCTCCGCGTTCTGGTCACGGCGTTGCCGTTCTTCCGTGATGACTGGCGCCCGGTCATCTGGGTGCTTGCCGTCTTGTCGCTGCTGGTTGGTTCGTTCCTCGCAGTCGTGCAGACCGACGTCAAGCGGATGCTCGCGTACTCGTCAGTCACGCATGCCGGCTTCCTCCTCGTGGGTGTCGAAGCAGCCGGCCACACCGCCGGCGAGTTGGACCCTGGCGACGGAATGCCATCAGTCGCGCTGTACCTGATGCTGTACTCGGTGCTGGTCATCGGAATGATCGGTGTCGTCACTGTCGTCAGCCGGGCCGCGGGCAACCGCGATGGAGACTCCTCACTCGATTCGTTCAAAGGGTTGGCGAAGCGTCGACCGGCACTGGCGCTGGGCTTCACCGTGCTGCTGCTCGCTGGAGCTGGCGTGCCCGTCACTTCTGGCTTCATCGCAAAATTCGGTGTCATCCAGGCTGCCGTCGAAGTCGAGAGCTATGCCCTTGCAATCATCGCCATGGTCGCTGCCGTCGTGGCGGCGTTTATGTATCTGCGGATCATGGTCAACATGTGGCTCTCGCCCCCGGAAGACGGTGCAGTTGAGGCCGACGCTGCTGGCACTGGAATTTCGATCGATCTCTCGTCGGGGCTTGCAATCGCCGCTGCGGTTGCGTTCACCCTGTTTGTGGGTGTGTTCCCCAGCTGGCTGATCGACGCCGCCGAAACCGTCAACGTCATCGCCCGCTGATCGAGGCCGGCGAGTCAGGCCGCCCAACCTGCTGAAGCAGGCCGGCGAGTCAGGCCGCTGAACTTGCTGAATCGGGCCGCTGAACTTGCTGAATTCAGGCCGCTGAACTTGCTGAATCGGGCTGCTGAACGAGGCTGCTGAATTGGGCTGCTGAATCGGGCTCCTGAACGAGGCTGCTGAATCAGGCTGCTGAACAAGGCTGCTGAATTTGGCTGCTCAGTCCGGCTGCCGAATTCTGCAGCTCAGGCTCAAGAACTCGCGCTCGAGAACCCGGGATGTGCCGGTACCTCCCGTGAGTCCTGGGAATCTCAGGTTGACGATGTCGGCCTCGATCGGATCGCGGCCATGCGCGTCGACGCAGTTGCTTCGGTGCCTGTTTCGGTGCCTGTTTCGGTGCTTGTTTCGGTGGTTGCGTCTGCGACCAGGATCGCGACCGCCAGTGACCGGCGACGTCGATAGCTTGCAAGTGTGCCTCCCGATGCTCCGGCTGAGATTCGTTCCCCGTACGACCTGGTCCTGTTTGACCTCGATAACACGCTCTCGGACTTCGCATCGGCGCAGCGAGCGGCGCTTCCTGCGCTCCTCGCAGATCATGGCATCTCCGACGGAGGGGAGTACCTCCCCACGTTCAAGCGTCTTGCGGCTCCGCTCTGGGAACAGCTCGAAGCGGGTGAGCTCACGCTCGACACGTTGAATGACGAACGGTTCCGTCTGCTGATCGAGCACACCGATCTCGAACTCGACCCGGCTTCGTTGGCACCTCAGTACCTCGCTTGGCTTGGTCGCTCGGGGGTGCTGTGGCCGGGTGCAATGGAGCTTCTCGATCAGCTCGACGGAGCAGTCACCATGGGCTTGATCACCAACGGCTACGGCGAAGTGCAACGGCCTCGCCTTGCCCAGTTCGAGCTCGAGGACTATTTCACCTCAGTCACCGTGTCGAGCGAGATCGGCCACGCCAAGCCGAGCCAGGCGTTCTTCGATGTTGCGCTCGGGGCGCATGGCAATCCCGATCCTGCTTCGGTCCTCGTGGTCGGCGACAGTCTGAGCTCGGACATCGCCGGTGGAGCAGCAGCTGGTTGCGTGACCTGCTGGTTCAACCCGGATGGTCTTGAGCCACCAGCCGTGCCGCGCATCGACCATGTGGCGACCACCCTTGCCGACGTCGCCAGGATTGTCTTGAGTGCGTGAGTGCGTGAGTGCGTGAGTGCGTGA
>NZ_CAXCAM010000060.1:0-14589 GCF_963980585.1 uncultured Ilumatobacter sp. | reverse complement strand
TCTGGGTTGTCATACTTGACAACGTGTTGACCGAACTCCACATTGAGAACCTGGGCGTGATCGAGCGACTCGAGTTGATGCTCGGCGCTGGGCTCACAGCGCTGACGGGCGAAACCGGAGCCGGCAAAACGATGCTCGTCGACGCGATCGATTTGCTCGTCGGTGGTCGAGCCGATGCCGCAATGGTCCGGCAGGGCACGACCGAAGCGCGAGTCGATGGTCGTTTTGTCGCAGCCGATGGCACAGAGACCATTCTGAGTCGGGTCATTCCGGCAGAGGGTCGTTCCCGGGCGTATGTCAACGGTCGCCTGGCGACGGCGACACTGCTCGCTGAGTCAGCTGCGGATGCAGTCGATCTGCACGGACAGCATGCGCACCAGAACTTGCTGTCGGTGTCCACGCAGCGGGCTGCACTCGACGAGTATGGCAACGTCGACATCGGTCCACTGCGCTCGGCGCGTGGCAGGCTGGCAGAAATCGATGCGGCGCTGGTCACGTTGGGCGGTGATGCTCGGGCGCGTGCCCGAGAGATTGATTTGCTCCGGTACCAAGTCGCTGAACTCGATGCCGCAAACGTTGTCGATGCCGGTGAGGACGGGCTGCTCGACACCGAGGAGTCAGTGCTCGCTGACGCCGTTGCCCACCGCGAAGCCGGAGGCAGTGCGTATGCAGTGCTCGCCGACGATGATGGTGCTCGTGATGTTCTCGGGCGGGCGCTCTTAGCGTTGGACGGCCGACAGCCGTTTACGGCCCAGGCCGCACGACTCCGCGAGTTGCTCACCGAGGTCGATGATCTCGTGGCCGAAGTGCGCGATATTGCTGACGGCATTGATGAGTCACCTGACCGGCTCTCTGTGCTTCGCGCTCGGCGCCAGGCGCTGAACGATCTTCAACGCAAATATGGCGATGGTCTGTCTGCAGTCATGTCCTTTCACGCCGAAGCCGAAGATCGGCTCCGCGAACTGGAGAGTTTCGACGAGCGCGCTGCTGTGTTGGATGCGCAACGCCAGTCGGTCCTCGCCGAAGAGCGCGCCGTTGCCGAAGCGGTCGGGCGTGCCCGCAGGGCAGCGGCGCCCAAGCTGGCAGCTGCGGTACAGAAGCGGCTACGCACTCTGGCCATGCCGAATGCGGCGGTTGCCGTCGAAGTTGGAGAGCATGGCGACGACCACCCGGGGGATCGCGTGCAATTCCTCCTCGCTGCTAATCCGGGATCGCCAATGTTGCCGCTGACCCGCGTGGCATCGGGTGGCGAGCTTGCCCGAGCGATGCTGGCGTTGCGACTCGTCCTGTCTGCTGCGTCCGGCGCCCGCGCTCATGACACGTTGGTTTTCGACGAGGTCGACGCCGGAATCGGGGGCGAAGCGGCACAGGCCGTCGGCGACGCACTCGCAGCGCTCGGCCGCCACCACCAGGTACTGGTCGTGACCCACCTGGCCCAAGTCGCCGCCACAGCCGACGCCCACGTATCGGTGTCAAAGAAGGTCAAGAAGGGCGCCACGTTCGCCACCGCTCGACATCTCCCAGGTGATGAACGCGTCGACGAAATCGCCCGGATGTTGTCGGGCTCGTCAACTCAATTGGCCCGCGAGCACGCCCGCGAACTCCTTGCGGAGCTACCCGTATGAAATTTGATTCGCAACGCGGTAGGGTGAGATCCCGTCGTGATGTTCTTTGACGGAGGTCTGAAATGCCCAAGCACATTTTCGTGACAGGAGGCGTTGCCAGCTCCCTGGGCAAGGGCCTCACAGCCTCCTCACTTGGTCGCTTGCTCAAACACCGTGGCTACCGCGTCACGATGCAGAAGCTTGACCCGTACATCAACATCGATCCGGGGACGATGAACCCGTTTGAGCATGGCGAAGTGTTTGTCACCGACGATGGCGGCGAGACCGACCTTGACCTCGGACACTACGAACGCTTCATCGACGAGAATCTCTCGCGCAATTCCAATGCCACGACTGGTTCGATTTACCAGTCAGTGTTGGCCGCCGAACGACGTGGCGACTACCTCGGCAAAACCGTGCAGGTCATCCCGCACATCACCGACGAGATCAAGCGACGCATTGAACGTGTCGCACGCAACGACGTCGACGTGGTCATCACCGAAGTCGGCGGCACGGTCGGCGACATTGAGATCCTTCCGTTCCTTGAGGCGATTCGCCAGTTCCGCAACATGGTGGGCCGCGACAACGTCTGCTACATCCACGTCACGCTCGTTCCCTTCATCGGCCCTGCCGGCGAGCAGAAGACCAAGCCGACGCAGCACTCGGTGACCGAACTCCGCAGCCGGGGGATCCAACCCGACGTCATCGTGTGTCGCAGCGAAGAGCCGCTGTCCGACGACCTGAAGCGCAAGGTCTCGGCAATGTGTGATGTGGAAGAGCGGGCCGTGGTCAACGCAGCGGACGCCAACAACATCTATGAGCTGCCGCTCATCCTGCACGACGAGGGCCTCGATGACTTTGTCTGCGACGTACTCCGACTCGATGGAACGATTGACCTCACGTACTGGCAGCAGTTCGTCGCCAAGGTTGAAGCCGCCACAACTCCGGTCCGCATTGGCCTGATTGGCAAGTACATCCAACTGCCCGACGCCTACCTATCGGTGGTCGAGAGTCTGAAGCACGCCGGATTCCACCACGGCGCCGATGTCGAGATTGAGTGGATCCAGTCTGAGAACGTCGAAGGGCTTCTCGCCGCAGGCCAGTTAAGCCATCTCGACGGCATCGTGATCCCAGGCGGCTTCGGCCATCGCGGTGTCGAAGGCAAGATTGCCGCCGCCCGTTACGCACGCGAGGAACAGGTACCTTGCCTCGGCATCTGTCTCGGGCTGCAGGCCATGAGCATTGACTACGCCCGCAACGTGGTCGGACTCGCAGATGCGAATTCGACAGAGTTCGACCCCGCCACGCCATACCCAGTCATCGACCTCATGCTGGACCAACGCGGGATCGAGGACAAGGGTGGCACCATGCGGCTGGGTGCGTACTACGCCGTGCTCGCCAGCGGCTCACAGATCGCGGAGGCATACGGCGAACCGGTTGTCAGCGAACGACACCGCCACCGCTATGAATTTAACGAGCAGTACCGAGGGCAACTCGAAGAGCACGGCCTCTGGTGTTCAGGCACATCACCCGACAACCGCCTCGTCGAGTTCATCGAACTTCCCGGGCACCCGTTCTGGGTCGCGACACAGGCGCACCCAGAGTTCAAGAGCCGCCCGGACCGCCCGCATCCGTTGTTCCGCGAACTCATCGCCGCGGCCCTCGAGCGGCGGGCGGCAACAGACGGCACGGATGAGCCAGTGGCCGACGCGTCGGTGCCTTCCGAGCCCTCGTTGCATTCGTGACCGCACCCGCTGGATTTCGGCGGCTCAACGAGTCGAAGGTCCACCAGGGCTACGTGTGGCACGTCGCCACTGCTGAGTACGCAGCGCCGGACGGCTCCACGTTCCACCGCGACATTGTTCGTTCGCCGGGTGCCGTCGGTGTCCTGCCGATCGTGTTCGATGCCGAGGGCAATGCCTCAGTGGTGCTGGTGACCCAGTACCGCCCGCCCTATGAAGAGATCGTCATTGAAATCCCCGCTGGGATGCGTGACATCGAAGGTGAACCAACGGCTGAAGTAGCCCGTCGCGAACTGGTCGAAGAGGCAGGTCTCGTCGCCGGTGAGCTTGCTCTCTTGGGCGAGATCTATCCCTCACCGGGCATGACTGACTCGGTCACGTCGCTGTACCTCGCAACCAACTGCACTCCCACGGCCACCGACCGCCAGGGACCAGAAGAAGAGCACATGGAAATCATGCACGTACCGCTGGACGACGCGCTCGTCATGATCGATCGCGGCGAAATCCGTGATGCGAAGACCGTCACGGCATTGCTGCTCACCGATCGACGACTGCGGAGCGCCGACGCCGGCTGATGGCTCGCGCCGAACTACCCCTCGCCATCGAGGAATTCCTCTCGTGGATGGTGGCTGAGAAAGGTCGATCTGCGAACACGCTCGCGGCCTACCGGCGTGACCTCACTGCGTACTGCGATTGGCTCGATCGACGCGACCGGACGGTGTGGTCGGTGTCGCACAGCGAGTTGGTCGACTTTGTCGGCGAGCGACGCGCATCGGATGCAGCAACGTCATCGATTGCGCGTCAACTCGCTGCGATTCGGATGCTCCATCGCTATCTGTCGATTGAGGGCGAACGCCCAGACGACCCGGCAGCGGAGTTGGAGGGCGTTCGAGTCCCGTCCGGTATTCCCAAACCGCTCACCGAGGACCAGGTCAGCAGCCTGCTTGACGCGGTCATCGGCACCGAGCCGCTGCATACTCGTGACCGGGCGTTGTTGGAGCTGTTGTATGCGACCGGTGCCCGGATCTCCGAGGCAGTCGGCCTGTCGATCGGCGACATCAACCTCGATGACAAGCTCGTGCTGCTGTACGGCAAGGGCGCAAAGGAGCGGCTGGTTCCCTTTGGTGGAGCAGCCCAAACGGCCATCGAAGAATGGTTCGGCAGAGGAGGTCGTGAGCGGCTGATTCCGGCTCAGTGGCAGAAGCGAGGCGACGCGGAGGCGGTCTTTCTCAACTCACGCGGCGGGCGTCTGACACGTCAGGCCGCCTGGCTGATCGTGAAGAAGTACGGCGATCGAGCTGGTATCTCGGAGCAACTCTCGCCGCACGTGCTGCGGCACAGTTGCGCCACTCACCTGCTTGACCACGGCGCGGATCTCCGCGTTGTCCAAGAAATGCTGGGTCATGCCTCGATCTCGACAACGCAGATCTATACACGAGTCAGCCAGGAGCGATTGTGGGACGTGTACCGCTCGGCGCATCCCCGCGCCACACTGCACTGATGTCGTCGCTGTCGCTCAGCCCGACGGGCGTCTGGCACCTCGTCGCCCGCTTCGTCACTTCACTGGCCCCGACGCCGCCGCCGGCCGAGCACGAGGCATGGGTCGATGAACACCTACTGCCAGGCGAACGTGCCCTCTGGGTCCAACTCAACAATCAGGATCGCCGGCACAGCGCGCTCGTCGCTCAGCGGTTCGTCGTGGAGCGACCGGCGGCGAGTAGGGCAGAGATCGCTGGCGCGATCCTGCATGATGTCGGCAAGATCGAATGCCGGCTCGGTACCTTCGGCCGTGTCATTGCAACCATTGTCGGTCCTCGAACCACGCGTTTCGCTGCGTACCACGACCATGAAGCGATCGGTGCCCGGATGGCTGTTGCGGCCGGCTCCGATCCGATCACCGCCGAACTGATTGCGGGCGAGGGTTTGGCCTACGAGGCACTCAAGGCGTCAGACCACGCGTGATGCTTGCCGGAAAGCACGGTGGCTGTCCGGCGATGGTTGACGATGGCCCGGAGTGTCATCCACACCAGCAGGCCGAGCCAGATTCCTACGATTCCGAGTGATGGCGTCACGATGACGACCGCCGCGATTGGCGCGACTGCCAGCAGATAGGCGAATGACGCGCGTCCAATGAACCGGTAGTCGGCTGCACCAATGAGGATCCCGTCATAGGCGAATGCAACCGCACCGGGGAGGAGCAGAACGGCCAGGATGAGCAGCCCGCTGGTCGCCCGGCTGATCACGTCCCCGTCGGTGGAAAACGCGCGAGCAAGCAGCGGTGACGCTGCGGCAATCACGACGGCGAGTCCCGTCGCAAAGATCACGGACAGGCGCACGACGCGGCGAGCGAGCACCAGCGCATCGGCGCCGTCGACCCCACGCTCGACGCGTCCCAGTTCCTCGGCGACCAACGTCTGGGCCGGAACAGCCAAAGCATCCAGCGTGAGCGCCAGAAAGAGGAACATCGTGACCACGATTTGGTGGGCAGCAAGCGTGGCGTCGTCGATACGCGCCGCAATGGCCGTGGCGCCGGTGAACACAGCCAGAATTGAGCCAACGCGGAGCAGGAGATGGCGCCCGGCGGTCAGCAGGGGCAACATCTCGGGCCAGTTTGGTCGTCGTTGCGAAGCGGCCTTGAGCCGGCCTTGGATGACGACCAGGAATGCGATGCCGGCACCCACTTGGGCAACCACCGTCGACCATGCGGCCCCGGCGATGCCGAGGTCGAATCCGAACACCAGAATGAGTTCAACGACCACGTTGACGATGTTCGAGCAGACCAAGATGATCAGTGGCGTTCGGAAGTCAGATGCGCCGCGTTGTACTCCCTGTGCTGCGAGCGAGACGACGACGAACGGCACGCTGAGCGCAGCGATACGCAGATACTCAACGGCGAAGTCCAATACTTCGTTGCTGGCACCCAGCGCTGATGCCATCGGTTCGGCACCCAGGATCAAGACGGGCACGGCGGCAATTCCGACCATTGCGCCGAGCCACACCGCCTGCACTCCGACGTTGGCCGCTTCCGTGTCGTGTTGCGCGCCGAGACGGTGAGCCACCCTCTGCGTCGTACCGTAAGTGATGAAATTGCTGCTTGCGATCACGAGCGAGAGGATCGCGACTGCGATGGCGAGTCCGCCGAGTTGATCGGTTCCGAGCCGACCAACCACCGCGGTGTCGACCAGGCGATACAACGGCTCCGCCGCCAAGGTGCCGAGCGCGGGAAGGGCCAGCGCGATGACGCGCCGGTCGAGGTCGTTCAAGCCGGCAACATGCCGATGTTCGTGTACGCCCGCTCGAGGGTTGCAGCGGCAACGCCTCTGGCTCGCTCTGCGCCAATCTTGAGCAGCCGCGCAAGCTCTCCGCGGTCCTCCATTAACTCGTTGTAACGCTCGCGGATTGGATCGAGCACGGCCAACACCGCCTCGCCAGTGGCGACCTTTAAGGCGCCGTACTGCTCGAATTCCTCCGCAACAGCCTGAGGTGTGCGATCGGTGACGGCGGCATGGATCTCGAGCAGATTGCTGACACCTGGCTTGATCTCGCGGTCGAAGCGCACCGAATCGGGCCCAGTCTCGGAATCGGTGACCGCTCGCTTGAACTTCTTCATGACCGCCTTGGGATCATCGGTGAGGTAGACGCAACCGGCATCGGAATCGTCAGACTTCGACATCTTCGAAGAGGGGTCCTGCAAGCTCATCACTCGCGCGCCAGCCGCGGGTGTGACTGCTTCGGGGAGCACAAACGTCTCGCCGAACCGATGATTGAACCTGAGGGCGGCATCGCGGGTGATCTCGATGTGCTGGCGCTGGTCGTCGCCGACAGGGACCTGATTGGTGTCGTAGAGCAGGATGTCGGCGGCCTGCAGAGCGGGGTAGGTGAAGAGCCCGCCGCTGATGAAGTCCTGCTCGCGTTTGGCCGACTTGTCCTTGAACTGTGTCATCCGCGACAACTCGCCAAAACTGATGGTGCACTCCATGACCCAGCCCAGCTGGTTGTGCTCGGGAACATGGCTTTGGACGAACACAGTTGCGACGTCGGGGTCGAGTCCCACCGCGAAGAACATGGCGGCCAGCTCAACCGCAGCCTGACCGACGACCCCTGGTTTGTCGGTCACGGTGAGCGCATGCAGGTCAACGATGCCGTGGAACGCATCGTTGCGATGCTGTCCAGCGACCCAGGGTTGTAGCGCACCGAGGTAGTTCCCGAGGTGGACATCACCAGTCGGCTGCATGCACGACAGCACGCGGGGCTTGGTGGAAGATGCTGCTGGATCGGTCACGTCAGAGACGATACCGCTGGACTCACCGCCGCTTCTGTATCGTTTCCCCAGATGGTTGATGTCGCAACACCGGTCTATGAAGGGCCGTTCGATCTGCTGCTGCAGTTGATCTTGAAGGAACAGGTCGACATCTACGAAATCAACCTGTCGACCATCGTCGATGCATACCTTGTCGAGCTGGAGCGGCTCGCTGAACTTGATCTCGACATCGCCACCAGCTTCTTACTCATCGCAGCGACCCTTGTCGATCTCAAAGCCCGCCGCTTGTTGCCGAACACCGGCGATATCGATCTCGACGACGAACTTGCCCTGTGGGAAGAGCGCGACATGTTGCTCGCTCGACTGCTCGAAGCGAAGACCTTCAAGGATGTTGCTGGAGTGTTTGCTCGTCTCGCTGATGAAGCGGACAAGACATTCCCGCGGGTCGTCGGGCCCGATGAACGTTTCAACGCCGTGCTCCCGGACATGCTCGAGGGCACCAGCCTGAAGCGATTCCAGAACGCCGCAATCAAGGCGCTCACACCGCGGCCCAAGCCGGTGGTCGACCTGTTTCACGTCAACCCGATCAAGGTCACGGTCGCCGATGCTGTCGCTGAACTTCTCGACGAACTGCCCCGTGTTGGGAAGATCTCGTTCCGACGTCTCACGTCGCAGTTCGCCGACCGAATTGACGTGATCGTGCGCTTCCTTGCGCTCCTCGAACTCTTCAAGCAGGGTGCCGTCGAACTCGAACAACCCGAACGCTTCGGTGACATCGACGTCGTGTGGTCCGTTGACGAGGACTTCGACACCGATTCCATCCTGATCGACGCCTACGAAGGCTGACATGACTGACATGACTGATTCTCCGACTCCAGCCAGCGCAGGTGCGCCCGAACCGGACCGCCCTTTTGAGCCCATCGGTGATCAGGTCCGCGCGTTGAAACGGGCCATCGAAGCGATTGTGCTCGTTGCCCATGACCCGGTCCCGGCGGACCTGCTGGCACAACTGCTTGAACAGCCGACGACCTTGATTGACACGTGGTGCGACGAGATCGCCGAGTCCTACGCCGCAGCCGGCAACGGGTTCGAGTTCGTTCGCGTGGCCGGTGGCTTGCGCTACCAGACAGCGGCCGACGTGACGCCATATGTCGAGCGGTTTCTCTTGCATGATCAGCGGGCGCGACTCTCCGGCGCTGCACTCGAGACGTTGGCGATCGTGGCATACAAGCAGCCGATCTCTCGTGCCCAGGTCGGAGCAATTCGCGGGGTCGACCCTGACGGTGTGCTCCGGACCTTGCAGGCCCGTGGCTACATCGACGAGGTCGCTCGCGATGATGGACCGGGCCAGGCCATTCTGTTCGGCACCACAGCAACGTTCCTCGAGAAGCTAGGTCTCGAATCGCTCGACGACCTGCCGGCCATCGCTGAGTTCATCCCTGGCGCTGACGTTGTGGAGCTCCTTGAGCACGGGCTACGGGTCACCCCTGAAATCGACGTGGCGCCCACTGCGGTGCATGCCGCAGTGCAGAGCGATCCGGCTGTCGAACTGCCTTCCGACGATGTCTCGTGACTGACGACAACGGTGCGGGCGCCGGGTTCGAACCGCCGCTGTGGGAACAATTGGCAGAACAGAGTGCACAGCTCCACCAGGGAGTGCGTCTGCAGAAAGTGCTGGCCGCCACTGGTTGGGGAAGCCGCCGCGTCTGTGAAGAACTGATCGCAGAGGGCCGCGTCACGGTCAACGGTGAGGTCGCGATACTGGGGCGGCGCGTCGATGCAGATGTCGACCGAGTTGAGGTCGACGGTGCCCCGATCGGAGTCCGGCCCGGACTCGTGTACTACCTGCTCAATAAGCCCGCGGGAGTGGTCACGACGGCAAAGGACACGCACGGCCGGCCAACGGTGGTGGAACTCGTGCCGAGCGAGCCGCGCGTCTTTTCCGTTGGGCGGCTCGACGCCGACACCGAGGGTCTGCTGCTGCTGACCAACGACGGCGACCTGGCCAATCGCATCGCTCACCCGTCGCACGGCGTCGAGAAGGAATATCTCGCCGAGGTGAGCGGGGGAGCGCTCTCGGCCGGGCAGCTTCGACAACTGCGTCAGGGCGTCGAACTCGAGGACGGCATCACTGCGCCAGCGAGGGTGTCCCAGCCCGAAGCCGGCTTGCTGCGGCTGACTCTCCACGAGGGCCGCAACCGGCAGGTGCGGCGGATGTGCGATGCGGTCGGTCATCCGGTGACCCGCCTCGTGCGGACCCGCATCGGTCCACTGTTCGACCGTTCGCTGGTTCCAGGTGACTGGCGCGAACTCACTGCCGCCGAGCGTCGCTTGACAATTGAGGCGGTCGCTGAATCCGCCCGCCAGTACGATTCGCCATCGTGACCGACATGTCGAGTGCCCCGCAGCGGCGAGCCAACGTCATTGGCCTCGGCCTGATCGGTGGGTCGATCGCACTGGCGTTGCAAGAGCGCGGGTGGACCGTGTCGGGCGATGACGCCCGCGAGCCAACCCTTATGGCCGCGCTCGAACGTGGAGTCATCGATGCAACAGGTCTCGACCAGCAGGCCGAGATCACCTTCGTTGCGGTACCGGTGCTCGCCGTAGCCGACCAGGTCAAACGAGCGCTCGCTGAGACCACGGGATTGGTCACCGACGTCGGCAGTGTCAAGGGCCCGGTGTGTCGTGCGCACGACAACCGTCGCTTCGTCGGCGGGCATCCGATGGCCGGAAGCGAGTTCGACGGCCTCGACGGTGCCCAGGCGGATCTCTTCAACAGCGCGGTCTGGGTGCTCACGCCGCTCGAAACCAGTGACGATGCAACATTTGCCCAGGTCAACAGCATCATCGCGTCACTTGGTGCCGATGTTGTGGCGCTCAGTCCCGAGCGCCACGACCAACTCGTCGCCGTCGTGAGCCACGTGCCGCACCTCACGGCCGCCACGCTGATGGGAATGGCCAGCGAACGGGCTGAGGAGCACGCTGCGCTCCTCCGGCTTGCTGCCGGGGGCTTTCGCGACATGACACGTGTCGCCAGCGGCCAACCAGATATTTGGATCGACATCTGTTCGGAGAACAAAGTTGCGATCATGAGCGCACTCGACGGTCTGATCGCCGGTCTGAGCGAGATACGCGATGTCGTTGCTGTCGATGACCACGACGTGCTGCGCGCACGGTTGCAAGCGGCACGTGAAGCACGGACGAATCTTCCGTCGCGTGTCGTCCGTCCGGAGGACCTCGCCGAGGTCCGCATCCCCATCCCCGACCGCGCTGGCGCGGCGGCTGAGGTGTTCACTCTGGCTGCCGAGCTGGGCGTCAACATCGCCAACTTCGAAGTGGTCCACTTGGCCGAGAGCAACCGAGGTGTCGCCGTCGTCTTGATTGACGAGACCACGTCTGAAGTGTTCCGTGGCGGCCTCATCGCTCGAGGGTTCCGGCCGTCTGTGCAAGCGCTCTCATGAGCGAGTCTCATCGCGTTCGCCGAGCTGATGGGCCGGTCATCGCCGACGTGGTCGTGCCGCCGTCGAAGAGCATTGCCAATCGGGCGCTGATCTGTGCTGCACTTGCCGATGGTGAGAGTGAGATCACCGGCGTGGCCCCGGGTGACGACACCTCGGCAATGCTGGACTGCCTTGATCGGCTCGGTATCCCGGTCGCCGTCTCGAAGCGCGACGGAAACTTGGTCGGCGCCGTCGTGGGCAGCGCCGGCAACCTCCCCGCCGGTCCCATCACCCTGCCGACGCGGTTGGCCGGTACGACGTCACGGTTCATCACCGCCTTGGCCGCGATCGGCCCTGGGCCGTACCTCGTCGATGGGGATCCGCCACTGCGGAGCCGGCCGATGGGGCCGCTTCACAACTCCTTGATCGCGCTTGGCGCGACGCTGGAACCGGGTGACCGGCCCGGCCACCTGCCGGTCACCGTCAGTGGACCGTTGCGCGGTGCCGACGCGGTGGTCATGCCAGGCAATGTCTCGAGCCAGTACGTCTCGGCGTTGATGTTGGTCGCGCCGTACATCCGCCGTGGACTGCGGCTCGGGCTCTCCACGTCCTTGGTATCGCGTCCGTACGTGGAGATCACGCGCGCGGTGATGACAGCCTTTGGTGCCGAGGACATTGAGTTGAGCGACCGTCGCGTCCACGTTGGCGAGGGCGGCTATTTCGGTGCGGCCTATCGAGTCGAGCCGGACGCATCGTCGGCGAGCTATCCGCTCGCTGCTGCAGCGATGGCTGGGGGAGCGGTCTGCGTGCGGGGTCTCGGCGCCAATGCGTTGCAGGGCGATGCTCGTTTCGTTGACGTCCTGGTTGAAATGGGCTGCACCGCAACGGTGAGTGCTGACGACACGGTCATCATGCGCCGGCGCGACACGCCATTGCGAGGCATTGAGATCGACATGTCCGACATCTCGGACCTCGTCCCGACGATGGCCGTGATCGCAACGCAAGCTGTCACGCCGACGCGGATCACGGGGGTGGGCTTCATCCGCAAGAAAGAGAGCGATCGGCTCGGCGACCTCGCAGACGAACTCGCCAAAACTGGTGCCGACATCACCGTCGAGGCCGATGGTCTCCTGATCACCCCGACCGACCTCCTGCACGCTGCCACACTCGACACGCACCACGATCACCGACTGGGTATGGCCTTTGGCATCCTCGGACTGGTTGTCGATGGCATCGAGGTCAACGACCCGGGAGTCGTGTCAAAGAGTTGGCCCGCCTTTTGGGATGCGCTCGAGGCGATCCCCGCCCGCGGGCAGTGAGCAGCGATCGGCCCCGAGTCGCGGCCTTCGATGTCGACGGCACGCTGACCACCCGTGACTGTGTCGTCCCGTTCCTCCGTCGTGTTGCAGGCACACCCCAGCTGTCGCTGAAGCTCGTCGTGAATGCACGCCACACGGTGCCCGCGCTTGTGCGGCGGGACCGCGACGCACTGAAGGAAGCCTCGGCACGTGCCGCGTTTCGGGACCGTTCAGTGCAGGACATTGGTCGACATGCCGCCGAATTCGCCCGAATGGTGCACACGTCCTGGCTTGAACCGCAAACACTTGAGATGCTGCGTGCGCATCAGGCTGCCGGCGACATCGTGCTGCTGGTCTCAGCCTCGTTCGAGGTCTATCTTCGTCCACTCGGCGGCTTGCTTGCCGTGGACGATGTGCTCGCTGTGCGACTTGCGGTCGGGTCGGACCGAACGTTCACGGGTGACTTGAGCGGCCAGAACTGTCGTGGCCCCGAGAAGGTACGCCGTGTACACACCTGGCTCGATGAGCACTGCTCCGATGTCGGCGGTCGCCAAGGAGTGCATCTCACCGCGTACGGTGACTCCGTAGGCGACCGCGAACTCCTCCTCGACGCGGACACTGCCGTGTTTGTTGGCAAGCATCAACCCAGCTGGCTGCCGGCGTCGGCCGGATAGAACAACGCTGGTCAGTCAGACCGGACAACGTCAGGTGCCCCGCAGCTACCTGCAGGGCGCTATGGTCAGCGCAGTGATTTCGGGCCTGATTCGCACCGCTCGGCCCAAGCAGTGGCTGAAGAATGTGCTGGTGTTTGCCGCGCCCGGCGCCGCCGGTGTGCTGAATCAGGGCCGCGAACTCGGCCTGACGATCATTGTGTTCGTGGCGTTTTGTTTCGCCGCATCGGCGGTGTACTACTGGAACGATCTGATCGACGTCACGGCGGACCGGATGCACCCGACCAAGCGCGATCGACCGATTGCTGCCGGTGATGTGCCCATCAGCGCTGCGCGTGCGGTTGGCGTCATTGCTCCCTTCGTTGCGCTCGGTCTGGCTGGCCTGACGGGCCGTTGGCAAACCGTGGCGGTGATTGGGATCTACCTCGTTGTCAACCTCGCCTACAACTTCGGACTGAAAGACATCCCCGTCGTCGAACTCCTGGTGGTCGCATCCGGTTTCGTCTTACGCGCCGGAGCAGGTGCCGTGGCCGTCGACGTGCCGATGTCGCGATGGTTCGTGCTGTGCACCACCTTCGGCTCCCTCTTCATCGTTGCCGGCAAGCGCTATGCCGAGTTGAACGACCTGGGGCCTGGGGCAGGCACGCGCGCCACGCTCGAAATGTACACCGTTGGCTACCTCCGGATCGTGCTGTCGATCAGTTGTGGTGCTGCCCTTCTGAGTTACTGCGTCTGGGCCTTCGAGACCAGTGCCGAAGCAGACGCGCTCGGCGAGTTCGACTTCCCGCTCTACGAACTCTCCATCGTCCCGATGCTCGCAGCACTCCTGCGGTATCTGCTTGTGCTCGAACAGGGAGGGGGCGGAGCCCCTGAGGAGGTTTTTACCAAGGACCGCATCTTGCAGATCCTGGGCCTCGCTTGGATCGTGATCTATGGCATCGCCGTCTACGCTGGCTGACCACATGGACAACGCACCTGGCAGGCCGCAATTCGATCGTCCCGCGCTTGTTTCGGTGATGGCGCAGGTGGCCGAGGTTGACGGGTGGATGACCCCGGGGCAGGCATCGACGCTGTACGACAGTGCTGTTCGCTGCCCGGACGGCAGTCAAGTCGTCGAGATCGGCTCGTTTCAGGGACGCTCAACGATCGTCCTGGCAATGGCTGCTGACCCGTCGGTGCAGGTGATCGCGATCGATCCTCACGCCGGCAACGATCGCGGGCCACAACAGATCGATGGCTACGCAGACGAGGCGGACAGCGACCATGCGATCTTCAACAAGAACCTCGCTGATGCCGGCGTAGCCGGGCGGGTGCGTCACCTCCGGATGTTCTCCGATGATGCGCACACTGAGGTCGCCGGTGACCTTGGCGTGTTGTACGTCGATGGCGCGCACCGGTACGCCCCGGCACGAGCCGACATCGTGTCCTGGGGCGCACGGGTCGAGGATGGCGGCACTCTGCTGATCCATGATTCGTTCTCATCAATCGGTGTCACTTTCGCAATTCTCCGCGAGTTGTTACTCGGTTCGAAGTTCCGGTACGTCGGTCGGTCACGATCGATGACGATCTACCG
>NZ_CAXCAM010000059.1:0-14864 GCF_963980585.1 uncultured Ilumatobacter sp. | reverse complement strand
CGCGGAACTGGCGCGACGGCACACAGAACCATGGAAACATGGAACGCGATGACGAACGACGGCAGCACCCCATTCAGTCCTCCGGCACCGCCACCTCCGCCCCCACCGCCTCAGGCCGGTGGGCCAGGCGCAGTGCCACCAGGGCCGGCGTACCCGGCACGATTTGACGTCCGGTACCCCGAGCAGCTCAGCCGCGTGACCACTGCGTTTCGCCTGATCCTGGTCATCCCCATCGCGATCTTGCTGAGCGTGCTCAGCGGCAGTGGAACCCAAGTCACGCAGACTGCTGGCGGGGAATGGGTCATGACCAGCACGGCGAGTGTTGCGAGCGCTCTCTTCGGAGCAACGTTGTTGATGATTCTGTTCCGGAAGCGCTACCCGCGCTGGTGGTTTGACTTCAACTTGGAGCTCACTCGATTCACTGCCCGCGTCGGTGTGTACATGGCACTGTTGACCGACGAGTACCCGTCGACTGTCGACGCCCAGAGCGTGGCACTGGATATCGACTATCCAGACGCGGAGCACGATCTGCGTCGCGGACTCCCGCTGGTCAAGTGGTTCCTGGCCATTCCCCACTACATCGTGTTGTTCTTCTTGGCGATCGGCGCGTTCTTCGCAGTGATCGCCGCTTGGTTCGCGATCCTGTTCACTGGCCGATACCCGCGAGGCCTGTTCAACTTCGTCGTCGGTGTCGGACGATGGGGCATGCGCGTCAACGCCTACGCGTTCCTCCTCACGACCGACCAGTACCCCCCCCGTTCTCACTTCGCTGACCGATCCCCACAACCGACCGTTTGCGCACCCGCCACGTGTCGCCGGCGGCGGTTCCTGGGTGCGCAAACGACTGATCTGTCGGACCGGATGGGCGCGTAGGGTGGCCCCATGGGGCAGATCGGAGTCGTGCTTGGCGCCGGCGGCATCGTCGGAGCCGCCTACCACGCCGGAGTGTTGACAGCTTTGGCCGAGGCCGGCTTCGACGCCCGAGACGCAGAAGTGCTTGTCGGAACCTCCGCCGGTGCCGGCGTGGCGGCCACATTGCGCGCCGGGTTTCCGCCCATCGACCTCGCACCGCGCACGCTGGCTCAGCCGATTTCCACCGAAGCGGCTGCGATCGTTGGGCGCACGGGAGGGCCGCCAACCATCGACATGCGGCCGCGACCACTCTCGCGTCTACCGCGTCCTGCTTCACCGAACATGGTGCTGCGATCGGGCGGGCGCCCCGGCAAAGTGTTCGCCGCGCTGACACCAACCGGAACGATCTCGACCAACGTCATCGGTGAACGAATCAAGATGCTGTACGGCAATCTCTCGTGGCCCGCGCAACCATTGTGGATCTGCGCCGTCGACCTCGACAGTGGCGATCGAGTCGTGTTCGGTCGCGAGGGCACCGACGCGCCGGTCGGCGTCGCCGTCCAGGCATCGTCGTCGATTCCCGGCGTCTTCCGGCCCGTCGAACACGCGGGGCGGCGATATGTCGATGGTGCCGTGCATTCCCCCACCAACGCCGACCTCCTCGCCGACGCCGGGCTCGATCTCGTCGTCATCGTTTCGCCGATGTCAGAGACGCGAGGCGGGCGCGGCCCGTCGATGCCGGGACTCCGTGGCGTGCAAGCCCGACAGCTGGCAACCGAAGTGAAACGGCTTCGCGACGCCGGCACCAATGTTGTCACCTTCCAACCGACACCAGCTGACGTTGCGGCCATGGGCCGCAACTCCATGGACGCGACTCGACGCGAGGCAACGACCGAAACCGCTCTCGCCTCGGCCCGAACACGCCTGACTGACCCAGCACTCGCCGAGCGCCTCGACACCCTCCGGACCGCTTCGTCCTGATCGCCCGCAGATCCACGCGCTTGGGGAATGCCCACGCCTCGTCAAACGTTGTAGTGAACATGGCCGTCATTCCAGAATCGCACGCTGACCTGCTGACCAAAAAGACCTTCTGGCACATCGCCACCATGGGCCCGCACGACGAAATCCAGTCGAGCCCGGTCTGGGGCGGCTGGGACGGCGAACACTTCATGTTCTCTCTGACCAGAGGCCGACAGAAGTACGAGAACCTCGTCCGTAATCCAACGATCGCCGTGTCCGGCACGGATCCAGACAGCCCGTACCGCTACCTCGAAATCCGTGGCACGGTCGTGCGTATCGATGACGATTCATCAAACACGTTCATCGACTCGATGGCCAAGAAGTACATCAACGCCGACGCGTACCCGCACCACCAGGAAGGTGACCATCGCGTTGTCATGGTCGTGCAGCCATCGCGCACCAGCCAGATGGGCTGAATCCGGCCGTGTTCGCAGGCCGCGCTGCCGGCCCGAACCTCAGGATTCCGTGGCCGATCGGAACGGCATCGGTGCACGCCAGCGGAAATGCATGGCAGCAATTCTGAACACGAAGACCATGATCGCCACCCCGATGGCAACGCCACCGCTGTAGAAATCATTGCGCAGCGACACGACCACCGCCGTCGCACCGAGCGCTGCGGGGATCGCGTAAAGCGTGCTGTCACGATGAAAAATACTTGGGTGTTCGTTGGCGAGGACGTCGCGGATGATGCCGCCACCGGCCGCCGAGATCACACCGATCAGCACGGCGCCAACCGCACTTGTTCCGAACGAAAAGGCCTTCACGGCACCAGTCACGCAGAACAACCCCAGGCCTGCCGCGTCGAAAATCAGCACCGCACGGTTGACGCGCTGATTGATCAGCCAATGGCCGACAAAAACCAAAGCCGCAGCGCCGAGCGGCACGACCAGATACAGCACGTCGCTGAACGCCGTCGGCGGCGTCGCACCGAGCAGCAGGTCGCGCAAGACACCGCCGCCCAACGCCGTCACGAGTGCCAGCGAAATCACGCCCACCAGCTCGAAGCCCTTGCGAACTGCGAGCAAACCACCCGAGATGGCAAACGCGAAGACCCCAATCAAATCCAATGTCCGTTCAAGTGTGGGCTCAAGTCCACTGAACGTGCTCGCCTGGGCAATGAGGTTCATGCCGGTGGTGCTTCCGGGGGATCCTTGGCGAGGTCTTCGACAACTTCAACATGGGGGAGCGACGTCAGGATCTGCGGCGCACCAATAACCTTGCAGCTCCGACTCCCACCGCCAAGCACGATGCGTTCGCACTCCATCACTCGACTATCGACCCATAACGGCATGTGCTCGCTCAATCCGATGGGCGTGACGCCGCCAACCCTCATGCCGGTGAGTTCCTCGGTGACGTCTGACCCAGCGAACGAGCACTTCTTTACGCCAAGCTTCTTGCGCACCACCTTGTTGACGTCAAGTCGGGTGCTCGCCAACACGACACAGGCCACGTAGACCGGCGGATCGCTCTTGCCGATCACGACCAAGGTGTTGGCTGATTGGTCGAGCGTGTAGCCATAGGCTTCGACGAACTGTGCGGTGTCGGCGAGTTCTGGGTCACAGTCGATGACCTCGACATCGAGGGACGGATCGTTCGACCCGAGCTGGGCGACGATGCGTCGAACGTCGGCTTCAGTTGCATCCATAGCCGCATCGTAGGAGTCCGCGGGCGCCTCGGAGGTGACGGGCAGCTGCTCGGTAGCGTGATGGAATGACGTCGATCCCCGCAGCCCAGGCAGAGCTCACACGAACGGCATTTCGCACGCTCAACTCGGTCGTGAAGCCCGCCGTGATCGCCGGCGTTGGCAACCCATTTCCCGTGGGTGGCGGCGCCATCGTGCTCGAGGTGACGGGACGCGTGTCGGGCGAGCCGCGGCAAGTGCCGCTTCTGGCCACCCGGCTCGGCGACAAACTGATGGTCAGCACAGTCCGCAGCGACTCGCAGTGGTTGCGCAACATCGAAGCCGACCCGAATGTCGTCGTTCACCTCTATGGCAAGCGCCGAGCCGCCACCGCAGAAGTTACGCGCGGAACGCTGAACGTCGTCGCCATCAGTCTCGCCTGACGGCCCGTCCTCTCGCGAGCGCGCCAATCGCTGCCCGCTCAGACCAGCAATCCGCCCCATTCTGGACCCAGGTCTACGGGTCGGGCATCACGCCTGACCACCGTCGAGCGCTCCGGACTCCGTCCTTCGGTTGCGGCTCAGCTCAGGTTGTCGATGCGTCGACAGGCAGACAGTCGTTGGCACAGCCGGTTGCCGAGTTGGCGAAGCCGGGGGCTGCGGAGCGATGGAGTACTGCGCCGGTGGGCGCGAAGCGAAGGAGCGCCTTGCCCTCCGGAATCGGGTCAACTCCCGCCGGCGGATCACCGTCGTGCACCGAAGCCGTGCCATCCACAATCAGGCTGTAGCCGTCATGGTCGAGCGGCGGATAGCAGAGCGTGACGACTGACCCAGCCGTTGCATTGCGCGCCGTGCCTGCGCTCACCGACATCAGCAAGGCGGGTTCCGCTCCGTCGTCGTGCCACAACGTCGACAGACTCACCAGGTGCGGCGTGGCATCGGGGCGCACCGTGAGCAGGAATGCCCAGGTGTACTCCCCCGTCTTGGCCTGCAAATCGGGCAACTCAACGGGAATGCTCATGAGCAAAGACTAGATGCGAACGACGACTTGGTGCCGACGACTTGGTGCCTGGCACCATGTGGTCCGCTTGTCAACGAGGGGTCAGAGCGAACTGGCGCGAATCGCGTTGCGCTTCTGGAAGAAGTCGCCGACCTGATTCAGCGACAGGACAGTGAGCGTCAACGCCAAGGACGGCCAGATGACCTGCCACACATCAATTTTGATGTCACGCCGCGACTGATTGATCATGTTGCCCCACGTGGACGTGGGGAGTTGCACGCTGAGACCGAGGAACGACAGCGCACCCTCAACCACGATGACAAATGCCGATGCGACCATTGCGTACGCCACGAGCGTCGGCAGCACGTTCGGAAAGATCTCGCGGAACAGGATCTTTCTCTGCTTGGTACCAATCGATCGCGCAGCAAGCACGAACTCACGGTTCGAGATGGCCAAGCTGTTCGCTCGGGCGACTCGGGTGTACGCGGGAATCGACAGAAAGCCAATCACTCCGCTGATCACGAGAAGATCGCGCACCTCGAAGATCGCGACCAGCGCCAACAGCAGCACCAGCGCCGGGAAGGCAAGGATGACATCGATCACCGACATGATCATGGTCTCGGTGCGCCCCCGCACGAATCCGACGAGTGTGCCGAGAAATCCGCCGACCACGATGCCGAACAGCACGGAAACGATGGCGACGGTCAGGCTGACCCACGCGCCGTGGGCAATTCGTGCAAACGTGTCGCGCGCCAACGCATCGGTCCCAAGCCAGTTGCTGGCCGACGGACCTTCGATCGGCTCGCCGGTACCAAACTCACCCGTTGCCGCGTTGAAGTTGTTGAGCTGGAGGTTCGGGTCCTGCAGCGGCAACGATCCGTTGAACACCGAGGTGTCGAGTTTGGCGTAGATCGCCAGACCCACGACGCCAACGAGCCAGATCGCCGCGAACTTGACGAGGATCGGCATCGAGCGAAACACCTGCCGCAACGATGCACGCTTCGGCTTGCCCGGCGGCGTCGAGCCCGCCGTCATCGATTCGATCGACCGCGATGCTGCCGTGTCGGGCGCTTCCCCGTGGACGACACCCGTCGCTATGCGGCCACCGACTGCCGATTCGGTCGGAGGGAGTTCGAAATCATCGCTCATCGTCAGCTCTTCCTGATCCGCGGATCGATGAAGGTGTACAGGATGTCGACCAAGGCATTGATGATGACGTAGGCCGCCGCGACGAACACGGTGATGCCTTGGATCATCAAGATGTCACGGGAGTTGATCGCGTTGATCAAACGGAACCCCAGTCCGGGAACGGCGAACAGCGTCTCGATGACGACCGTTCCGCCGAGGAGGGCACCGAAGTTGATGCCGATGATCGTCGCCAGGCTGAGCGAACTCGGTCGCAGCGCATGACGGAAAAGAATGAAGCGGTTACTCAGGCCTTTGGCGCGTGCGGCGAGGATGAAGTCCTGCTGCAACGTGCCGATCATGTCGGAACGCACGAGGCGTGAGAAAATCGCCATCTGCGTGAGCGCCAGGGCGGTTGCCGGCATGATCGCCGTCTTGAGGTTCTCGACAAGGCCCTTATCGGTGATTCGATTCCAGTTGGACGCCGGTAACCAGCCGAGACGAACAGAGAAGACATAGATCAGAAAGATGCCGGTGATGAAGTTCGGCACCGACAGCGCAACCTGCGCTGCTGCCGACGTCGTGGTGTCCTGCCACTTGCCCTGACGGTATGCGCCGAGAATGCCGACGGGCACGGCAACCGCAACCGCCATCATGATCGCCATGAGTGCAAGCTGACCGGTGACCGGGATACGGTTCTTGATCTCACCGGTGACAGTCTGACCGCGGTTGATGTATGACTCACCGAGATCGCCTTGCACCGCGTCGCCGAGCCAGTTGAGGTAGCGCTGAACAAACGGCTCGTCGAGCTTCAGCTCGGTCCGAAGCTCCTCTTCGATCTCAGGTGTTCGTTCGGTCTGACCGAGGATTGCATCGACGGGGTCGCCTGGGAGCAACGAGACCATGCTGAACGTGATCAAGGTCACCGCGAACAGCGTCGCCACAAGGCGGGCGAGTCGCGTGAACAACATGAGTGCCATCGAAGAAGTGCTCCCTATCAGGTCGACATCGTGGATTGAACGGGGTCCGACCATTCCGGCCGGGTCAGAGCGACCCGGCCGGAACCATCACCATGAAATTCAGGAAGTGATGAACACTTCGAGCCAGCGGCCCTCAGCAGCTTGCTGACCGATACCGAGGTCGCCACCCTGCGGGAGGTGCCACCCAAGGATGCCGTCCAACTTCGGATCCGCAGCGATCATCGTCGCTGTGTGACCCGAGTACCAGAGCGGCACGTTTTCGGCGAAGTCCAACATGATGGACTCGTACGCTGCGAAGCGCTCGTCGAAATCGTCGGTCGCCACTGCGCCGACTGCTGCGCCGAAGTTCGCCGCCGAGAAGTAGTTGGGGAAGTTGACCGGCGACACAATGCCGTCGAGTCCGTTCTCCGCAGCAATCTCAGGAGTGGGCGGTGCGAATGCAGACGTGTACGTCGCAGGGTCGTTGTCATCGCTGAAGCGCCAGCAATGAGCGTTGTGCTCATCGGTGACCGCCTTGTTGATGTGCGTCTGCTGATCGAACTGGGTCAGCGTCACGTTGACCAACTCGGTCTGTGACCACACCTGCTCGATGACCTGCATGGCAGCGATGAGTGTGGGATCTGGCGGGCAAGACAGCTCGACGTCGATCTTCTCGCCGACGGCCTTGCCGTCAGAGCGCTCGGGATCGTTGACGTACTCGCTGACCAATGCCACGCCACCTTCGAAGTCAAACTGCGGCCAAGCGGCTGCAACCTTCTCCGAGTACCAGACGCTGTCCGGCGAGAACCACTGCGAACCCGGCAACGAAATACCGGTACCGCCGAGTGCCTCAATGACGTTCTCCTGGCTGTTCAGATGTGTGAGGCCCTTACGGACTCGAACATCGTCGAACGGTGCCTTCAGCACGTTGAACATGCCGCCACCAACGTTGTTGCCCTGGAACTCGTAGAGCGACAGGCTGCCGTCAGCGCGGGCATCACGGATGGTGCCCTGACGCAACGACTGCATTGCATCAACGGTGCCCGAGAGCACAGCGTCAAGGCGGGTGCCTTCGTCCGGAATCGGGCGGAACGCAATGGAGTCGAGATACGGGAGCTGATTGCCTTCGGCATCAGAGTTCCAGTAGTTCTCGTTACGCACGACCTTGGTCTCGTTGTCGAGGTCGCGGGAATCGATGACGAACGGGCCCGTGCCGATCGGTGCGGTGCTGTAACTGTCAGGGTCAGCTACCGCTGCTGCTGGGTCAAAGACCATGCCGAGCGCAGCACGTTCGAGGTACGCCGGGAACGCGGAGTTCGAAGCACCCAAGGTGTACGTCACTTCAAGATCGCCGGTGGCTTCGACTCCGACAAGATTGGCTGCGCCGACCACGCCAGCGGAAACGGTGCCACCCTGCTGGACTGGGAACATGTCGGCGATGGTCTGAGCGGTGAGTTCAACACCGTTGTGGAATGTGACACCGGGTCGCAGCGTCATTGTCCAGACGGTGAAGTCCTCGTTCGAGGAGATCGACTCAGCGAGCCACGGCTGGAGCTGACCGTTTGAGTCCTTTTCCATCAGCTTGTCGTAGATGGTCCCGATGATGTTGTAGCAAGGCGAGGAGCATGTGTCTTCCCACGGACGCAGGCCGACCGCTTCGGATTCAAGACCGACGGCGATGTCGCCGCCGTAGCTCACTGCGCTGGTTGCCTCGGCCGCTTCGGTGTCAACATCGCCTTCGGCCTCGGTGCCGGCTTCAGCGACATCTTCGTTCTCCGCAGGCTCCTCCGCAGGCTCCTCGGCAGGCTCCTCGGCAGGCTCATCGCCGCCGCTGGCTTCGGTCGCGACGGGAGTGGTGTCGCCACCGCCGTCACTGTCTCCATCGTCGCTCCCACACGCGGCTGCAAGCAGACCGAATACGAGTGGAAGTGCGAGAAGACGACTCGTGCGTCGTCGTGTCATTGGATGTCCCCCTTGTGTGTGGAGCCGAGGCCCCGGTTGATTTCAAGCACTCCCCCTGAGCGCTTGAACGACTGTTTATCAGACGTGACGGCCATCACATGTGTCGGAAGGCACGCATCGTCACGAGATTGGCACCAGGCCGTCATCGACTTCCCTGTTGTCTGGCTCACGCGGTGAGCGATACCGGTACGTCATCCGCCTCAACGAGGGGATGATGGCAGGCCACGAAATGATCACCAGACACACGCCGCATGATCGGCTCCTGCTCGGCACAGATCTCATCAGCGAGCGGACAGCGAGTGCGGAAACGACAACCCGACGGCGGCGACAGCGGCGAGGGAAGTTCTCCCTCCGCAGCCACGTCCTCATCGATCTGGACGGTCGGATCCGGAACAGGCAGCGACTCGAGGAGCAACCGGGTGTACGGGTGCGCCGGATTGGCATACAACTCGTCGGACTCGGAAATCTCACACATCTTGCCGAGATACATCACCGCGACACGGTCAGAGATGTTCTTGACCACCGCAAGGTCGTGCGCGATGAACACGAGCGTCAGGCCGTACTCGGCCTTCAAGTCCTCGAGCAGATTGAGAATCTGCGCCTGGACCGAAACGTCAAGCGCCGAGACCGGCTCGTCACAGATGATCAACTCGGGTTCGAGCACGAGCGCACGGGCAATCGAGATGCGCTGACATTGACCGCCGGAAAACTCGTGCGGCCGCTTGTAGCGCGCCACATCGGGGTCGATGCCGACGGCGTCGAGCATCTTGGCAACCTTTGCCCACTGCTCATCTTTGTTCTTTGGACCCCAGACGTTGAGCGGCTCAGCAACAATTTCACCAACCGTGCGACGCGGGTTGAGTGACGAAATCGGGTCCTGGAAGATCATCTGCACGTCAGTGCGACGCGAGCGCATCACCGAGTCAGAGACGCCAGCGAGATCCTCACCATTGAGCGACACCTCACCACGAGTTGGCGTGGGCAGCTGCAAGATTGCTCTGCCGGTGGTCGACTTGCCGCAGCCCGATTCACCAACCAGGCCCAACGTCTCACCCCGGGCGATGTCGAAACTGATGCCGCTCACGGCGTACACCGTGCGACCCCGGGCGGCGGGAAACTCGACATGCATGTTCGTGACCTGCAGAAGTGCCTCGCCGGACTGGCGAAGGTGGGCAGTGCCGGTTCCGGCCATCAGTGTTCTCCCTCTTTGGCGGCTTGTGCGAGGTGTTCAAGTGCGGCCAAATCATCAGTGGCTTGCACCCGGCCTGCTGCGGCGAGCGTTTGCGGGACGCCCGCCTCAAGGTTGCGTTGGAACGCCGCCTCGTTCTCCGGTGTCCCGATCGGGAAGTGGCACGCGAACTCATGACCGGACTCGTCAGCTTTTTGCAGCACCGGCTCTTCCTCGCGACATCGATCCTGCGCGTACGGGCAACGCGGCGCAAACTTGCAGCCGTCTGGCGGTGAGATCAAGTCCGGCGGACGACCGGCAATCGCGGTGAGCCGGGTGTGTTTCGGTTGGTCAGTCTTCGGAATCGAGAAGAGCAACGCCTGGGTGTACGGGTGACGCATCTCGGCGAACAGCAGCGGTGTCGGTGCCTTCTCAACGATCTTGCCGGCATACATCACAGCGATGTCATCGGTTCGCCCAGCGACCACGCCAAGGTCATGGGTGACCATGATCATCGTCATGAACCGGTCGCGCTGCTGGGCGGCCAACAGGTTGAGAATCTGGTGTTGAACAGTGACGTCGAGTGCAGTGGTCGGCTCATCAGCAAACAACATTTTCGGACCGCAGGCCAACGCAATCGCGATGCAGACACGCTGGCGCATGCCGCCCGACATCTGATGCGGGTAGTTGTCGAAACGCGCCTCGGGCTCGGGGATACGAACCGATCGCAGCAGTTCGACGGCCACCTCACGCGCGTCGGCCTTGTTCATGCCGAGGTGCTGACGGACGTGCTCGGTGAGCTGGCGCCCGACCTTGACGACCGGATTGAGCGAGGTCATCGGGTCTTGGAAGACCATCGCCATCTCGACACCCCACAGATGTTTCATCTGCTTTGGACTCTGACCGACCAACTCCATGCCGGCGTACCTGACCGAACCTGTGGTGACGGCGTTGGCCACCACGTTGAGCCCCATGATCGAACGGGACAGGATGGTCTTGCCCGAACCGGACTCGCCCACAACACCGAGCGTCTTGCCCCGCTCAAGTGTGAGCGACACGCCGTCAACCGCCTTCACCGCGCCCGCAGGCACCATGAAGTGGGTCCGCAAGTCTTTGACGACGAGCAGCGGTTCGGTGTCAGTCGACTCGCTCCCTAAGAGAACGTCAGCAGTATTGGTCATGCAGTTTCCCCGTTACCCCTTGTTGACCCCGTGTTGACCCCGTGTTGCCATGGGGCCGATGACACTTCGATGATCCTGGCGGCGCGACCGATCGGTGATGACCTGTCGTTTCCCCAACCGTAGTGTGACCGTCGGCACCCCCGCGACACGAATCGGAACGACATGACGAACTCAACCAGCAACTCCGTCGACACCTCAACACGCGAGACCATCGACGAATTCCGAGCGCGCGTCATTGCATTCCACAAGTCAGTCCCCGACCTCTTGACGGGCATCGACGACCCACTCGAACGCGGCAAGACCTACCGCCGCGCACTGTGCGACGCTCGACTCGCCGCCGTGTCGTACCCGATCGAGCTGGGCGGCGCCGACCTCCCGGCAGAGTACGAAGCCGCCGGACGAGAAGCGGCCCTTGACCTGCTGCCCGGCGAGGACTCGATGTTCACCCTGGGCGTCGGCATGGCCGTGCCGACGCTTCGCGAGTACGGCACACCCGCACTCCAACAACGGTTCATTCCCGCCGCGCTGCGCGGCGATGAGGTCTGGTGTCAGCTCTACTCCGAGCCCGGAGCCGGCTCAGATCTGGCAGGTCTGACGACGCGCGCCGAACGCGATGGCGACGAGTGGATCATCACCGGCCAAAAGGTGTGGACGTCGCAGGCCCAACACAGCGACATGGCAATCTTGCTGGCCCGTACTGACGCCGACCTACCAAAACACCGCGGCATCACGATGTTCGCGCTGCCGATGAATCAGCCGGGCGTCACCGTGCGGCCACTCGTCCAGATGACCGGCGTCGCAGAGTTCAACGAAGTATTTCTCGACGAAGCACGGGTCCCCGCCGATTGGGTGATCGGCGACGTCAACGGCGGCTGGGCCCTCGCGGTCGCGCTCCTCGGACACGAACGAACCAGCCTGGGCCGTGGCGTCACGACCGACGACGCCGCAAAGTCGAAAGCCGGCCGATCGCCGCTCCCGTTTGACGGCCTCGTCGCCCGCGCCACCGCGATGGGACGGCTGAACGACCCGGTCGTCCGTCAACAGCTCGCCGTCGCGTACACCGGTGAGCAACTTGTCCCATGGGGGACACAGCGCGGGCTGCACCCCTCAATTGGCAAACTGTGGCGAACGCTCCAAGGCCGCCATGCTGCCCAACTCGCCCACGAACTCGGCGGAGCAACGGCGGCTGCGTGGGAAGCGAGCGACACCGACGCCGACTACTGGGCGTACCACGTGCTCAACTGTCGCGGCATGTCGCTCGGCGGCGGCACCGACGAGATCCAACGCAACACTCTCGGCGAACGGGTACTCGGACTCCCGCGGGAACCCGGGCCCGACCGCAACACGCCATTTCGCGACCTTCCCGCCAACTAACACTTCACCAGTGGGCTTGGGCCCCTTGGTGACTCTTCCGCGCAGATCAGGTCCAGTACGGGTCGCGCAGCAGACGCTTCTTCAACTTGCCGTGCGCCTCTCGTGGAAGGGCGTCGACGATGTCGTACGACTTCGGCAACTTGTACTTCGCGAGCCGCTCGGCGGCGAACGCAGCAATCGCATCGACATCAATCTCGACGCCAACAGCCGGCTCCAGCACGGCCTTGACCTGCTCGCCCATATCTGGGTCCGGGATTCCGAAGGCCGCCGCATCAGCCACGCTCGGATGCTCGATGAGTACCGCCTCGATCTCCGCCGGGTACACGTTGGAACCGGCGACGAGAATCAGGTCGACCCGTCGGTCGGCGAGGTAGAGGAAGCCGTCCTCGTCGAGCCAGCCGAGATCGCCCACGGTGAAGCGCCCGTCGGGCAACTGCATCGCCGCTGTCTTGTCTGGGTCGCCGTGGTATTCCGGAGCGCCGTCGGCTCGCTTGCAGTAGATCGTGCCCACCTCACCCGCTGGCAGATCGTTGCCGCCATCGTCGACAATCGAGTACTCGATGCGCGGCGACGCCTTGCCGACCGTGCCGGGATGCGCAAGCCACTCATGGCTGTCGCAGATGGCCGGGCCCGTCCCTTCCGATGAGCCATACATCTCGTAGATCACCGGTCCGAACCAGTCGATCATCGCGACCTTTGCCCAGGCCGGACACGGAGCAGCGGTGTGCAAGATCCACCGAAGGCTCGACAGGTCGTATCGAGCGCGAACCTCGTCGGGCAGCTTGAGCATCCGGATGAACTGGGTCGGCACCATCGGACCGGACGTGATCCGGTGCTCCTCGATGAGCGCCAGCGTTCCCTCCGGGTCGAATCGGCCGGCGATCACCACCGGCAGCCCTTTCGCCAACGCTGCGCCCATCACGGCCGTTCCGAGGGCGTGGTACAGCGGCGTCGTGACCAACGCCGTGCCCTCATCCGGCATGCGGACAAAGGTCCCCCACCGGCTCCACAATTCGGGCCACATCGCGATGTCAGCAGCGACTTCAGAGCGGGTGACACCCTTCGACCGGCCGGTGGTCCCGCCGGTGAACAGCATCGGCGAGCCCGCTTGTCGATCGGTGAGCAGCGCGTCGCCCGCGCCGTCGAGCCATGCCTCGTACTCGGGCCCCAGTTCGATGACTCGGTCGACTCCTGCGATCGATGCAGCCTCTCTGGCGACATCGCTCAACCTCGCGTCAGTGATGATCAACTGACAGCCGCTGTCGGTAAGGAGGGCCGCCACCTCGATTGCCGTGAGGTGCCAGTTCAGCGGAACAATCCGAGCACCTGCACGCACGTTGCCGAGCGTGAGTTCCACCCACTCGAGTCCATTGTGGGCAAGCACGCCCCACACGGCGCCCGTCGTGACTCCCGCGCCATCGAGGGCCCGCGCCACGCGACGCCCACGGAGCTCAACGTCACGCCACGACATCGACACGTCGCCGAACGTCACCGCCGGCGAGTCTCGGTCAACCGGTGTCAGCATCCATTCGGGTTGAAGCCCGGCCACTGCTGCAGCGGTCATTCCGGTCTCACTCCCCGTCTCACTCCCCGGTTCACTCATGACCGAACCGTAATGAGTTGCGTACTGGGCGCGCGACGTGCGAGTCCGAGCTGATCGGTCTGCAACGCTGACACCCATGACAACGGACGCCGCGACAGTCGCCACGGGCAACCAGATGCCGTCGCCGCTCGTGCGGCGCACTGATCAAGATGGCGCGGCCATCATCGAACTGCATCGCCCTCATCGGAAGAACGCAATCATCCCGCCGATGCTCGATGAGCTCACCGCACATGTCACCGCCGCCAGTGGAGATCCCGACGTGCGCGCTGTCGTGCTGTGTGGCGCCGGCGGCGCGTTCTGCTCGGGGCTCGACTTGACCGAGTACAACGCCGACCCACCGCCGGCCTGGCGAGCGACGGCCAGTTCGTCGGTTCGCCAGGCCCACCTCGCGCTCGCCCGGTGCCCGCACCCCGTGGTCGTGGCACTCGAGCGCTATGCGATCAACGGAGGCGCTGCCTTTGCCCTCGCGGGCGATCTGATTGTGACTGGCCGCGAGGCCTGGCTGCAGGTCGCTGAAGTGCGGATCGGAATGGCTGCGCCGATGAACCTGGCATGGCTGACCGCGCGTTATCCGCTGGCCACCGTGTTACAGATCGCGCTCAGCGGCAACCGCTTCACCGGCGACGACCTGCTGCGGCTCAACATTGCTCATGAGGTCGTCGACGACGATCGCGTCAGAACGCGTGCGACCGAACTCGGTGTTGAGTTGGCGTCGTACCCCGCCGGCGCCGCCCAGTTGTTGAAGTCTGCGACGCTCCGCCTCGGTGCCGCGCTACCGACAACGAGCAACATTGACGAGTGGTTCCAACTCGCCGCGGACGTCGCTCCGGCCGGAACACCCCCGCTGCGCTGAACCGTTCCGCCCACGCTCAACTCGACGCGTTCGCGGGTGTCGGCTGCTCCCGACCCCAAGGTCATTCGGACCCCTCAGCCACTCGGAATCACTGAGGACCGTGTCGACGACTTCACGTACTGGGTGCGTGCCGTCCTCGAACTCGGC
>NZ_CAXCAM010000058.1:0-15174 GCF_963980585.1 uncultured Ilumatobacter sp. | reverse complement strand
TGGCCCGTGAGTTCCCCGAGGCGCTGCCGGTCAGCGCTGCTTCTGCGGATGTTGTACCCACAGGCTCCGACGCGGCCGGATGACAGGGGCGTGGTCGTTCTGTGAGTCGGACTCCGACGATGCGTCGCTGCTGGGCATTCGGCGGACGTAGCGCTCTGTGAGCCACGGAGCACTCGCGCCGTGCGCAACGATGCTGAGCAACACGGTGATCGTTGCGACCTGAACGATGCGGTCGGTGCCTGCGAGGTTCGTTTCCTCGATAATTGTGAGCATGAACACGATGGTCGCGAGCCCGCGCGGTCCGAACCATCCCGTGAAGGCCATGGTTGGCCGATCTGCGCCTGATCCGATGAGCGAGAGTGCAACAGGCACCATCCGTACTGCGGTGAGACTCAGTACTGCATAGATGACGGTGGCGAGGTCAAGATCCGTGACGCCGTTGCCAATGAGGATTGCCCCGAACACGAAGAATGTGACCGCGCTCAAGACGCCCCCAATTTCCTCCATCAACCGTGATGAGGTATGTGCATCCGTCGGTCCGATCCGTCGGCCGTACAGCAGGCCGGCCATGAATGCTGCGATAAATCCGCTGCCGCCGAGTTCGTCGGTTGCGGTGTAGGCGATCGCGGCTGCGGCGAGTGGCACGACCTGTACCCAGGCTTCGTCGAGCCATCCGCGCTGCTTCGACTCGGTCACCAAGAATCCGACGACGAGCGCGACGGCGATGCCCGCCGCGACGGCGATGCCGACTTCCTTGACGAGGTCGATGATGATCTCTCCTCCGAATGTTGGGGCCTCCTCGAGTTCTGCAAATGCGACCGCGGCGAAGAGCAGCGGCACGCATACGCCATCGTTCAAGCCGCTTTCGACGTTGAGACCCTGGCGGACGCTGGAGGGGAGTCTGGTGTCCGAGACAACCGTTTGGCCGAGGGCAGCGTCGGTCGGTGCGAGTAACACCGCAAGCACGATTGCCTCGAAGAACAGAAGGTCCGGGAACAACCAAAGTGCGACACCGGCTCCGAGGATGATCGTGAGCGGGAGGCCGATGCCGAGTAACCGAGCGGGGATGCCGACTTCATGAGAGAGTTTCCGGGCGTCGAGCGACGAGGCATCGCTGAACAACACCAGCGCCAGGGTCACCTCTGCCAGAAGTCGGATGTGACCGACATCGATGTCGGCAGCAATCACGTCGAGGACTTCGTTGCCGAGCAAGAAGCCGACACCGGCGAACAGAATCGCGGGCGTGAATGCCGAACCGCGGAGTCGACCGGACACGCAAGCGAACGCGATCAGCGCGATCGATACCTGGATGATGGCCGAACCCACTGGTCAGGTCCAGCCTGTGGTTGTCTTGTCCTGAACGATCATCCGGGTCGGTTGCACTCTGTGACGTTAACCCGAAAGCCTCGCCCCGCGGAGCGTTGTGTCACCGAGGGTTTCAAGTAAGCGTGGAGGTTCTAGAGTTCCCCGAGTGCCCAGCAATCGGAAGTGGATGTTTGGTGTCGACCGATTCGGCACGTTGCTGTTCTTCCTGCTGTTTGCGTTTCTCATCTCAGATTCTAGTGTTTCCAGTTGGCCCAACGTGGTGGGGTCTGCGGCCAACGTTGGGGCACTGATCGCTGGGTTCGCAGCGACCAGGTTAGGGGAGAACCGTCTCCGTTTGGGTGTGTTGGCCGCCATCGGGGTGACGAGTGCAGTTCTGGTCGGATTCGATGAGGCCGCGATCCCCCTCACGATTGGAGCCTTCGGTCAAGCCATTGTCCTCTTTGCGATCCTCCTGGCAGTGGTTCGGCGTGTGCTGAGCCACGAGCGTGTCGGAATGCCAACGATTGCCGGGGCGATCGCCGCGTACGTACTGATCGGCCTCATCTTCGCTTGGATCTACCTGGCGATGCGAGGACTGTTCGAGGGGCCGGTGCTCGATCCAGATGTGGCCAGCCTGCCCACCTACTACTCGTTCGAGGTATTGACCACGCTCGGATTTGGCGATATCACGCCGGTGAACGATTTCGTTCAACGCCTGACCGCGCTTGAGGCGATGGCAGGACAGATCTTTTTGGCCACACTGGTGGCCAGGCTCGTCGCGATGTACGGCTCATCGGCCCGCAGTCAATGAATCTTCGACTCGGCATCGATCGCTGGCCAGTTCTCGGGGTCATGGTGGAGGTTGTCAACCAGACCTATGCGTCATGGCGTGAGGATCGCACACTCCGGCTCGGCGCCGGCCTTGCCTATTACGCGCTCTTCACGATCGTGCCCTTCTTTGCGCTGACCGCAGCGCTCGCTGAGCAATTGTTCGGCCTCATCGACATGGCGAGCTACCTGACGGATCGACTTGAGCAGATGGGCATCGTCGAAGCGGACGCCGCTGGCCAGTCCATTGCGACGGAGCTGAACCGCCGTTCGGTTACATCGACGTTAGGGATCATCGGTGCCGGCTCGTTGCTCTTTGCGTCGTCGTTGGTCTTTCTTGCTCTCGTTGATGCGATCAACACGATTTGGAATGTGCCGGTGAGGAGCGGGCTGAGGAACTCGGTGAGGCGGCGCCTCATCTCGTTTCTGATGGTGCTGGTCACTGGAGCCGCACTGATTGCCGCGTTGGCACTGTCGACGGTGACCGGCGTGATCGAGCGATTCGTCCCGGGTTCGATCGAGATCGCCGGCACGGCGTCAGCGCTCCTTGGATGGGTTGTCTCAGCATCGTCGCTGGCGATCGCACTGGCGTTGTTGTTCCGCTACGTGGGGCCCGTGCGCGCCCCTTGGATCCCCGCTGCTTCCTCGGCGTTAGCCACCGCCTTCCTCATGGTGGTCGGTGCCCAGGCCATCTCGTGGTACCTCACCCGATTCGGCGGGTCGTCACTGGGTGGGGCGTTTGGGGCTCTGCTCGCAATGTTGTCCTGGGTCTATTACGAGGCGCAGATACTGCTCGGTGGCGTCCAACTGGTCAAGACGCTGACCACACGTCGGGGGCTGCTGCCCACGGCGGATCCGAATCACTAATTCAATGAATCGGTCGCTGGCCGGCGCGACCCTATGATTCGGCAATGTCCCGACCAGCAGCAGTGAACTTTGCATGACCGCTCATGCGTATTCGATCGACGGGCGCACGTTCAGCTTCGAATCGCGCCTCGCGAACGCGGCACCAATCGGTTCCTACGTCACCATTGAAACCGAGAATGGCACCTACCTCGGCCAGGTGCTTGACTCAAGCCTTGGCGCAGGTATTGCTGCCTCGGACTCCGCCGCCGTTTCGGCGATCTCAGGGCGCGGTCGGCTGTTGTCGCAGCTTGTTGACGAAGAGTTCACCGGCCTCGACCACTCCGACGTCTTCGGTGATGGGGCCGTCGCAGCGGCAGCCCCTGAGCTCGTGGCAGCACATCTTTCATCGAGCATCGGGTCGTCCGGAGTGGCGCTCGGTGAGCTCCAGCGTCCGCGTGGGGTTGCAGCACAGCTGAACCCAGCAGGATTCGGACGCCACACGTTTCTCTGCGGGCAGTCTGGCTCGGGAAAGACGTACACCCTGGGCGTGATCCTTGAGCGACTTCTGCTTGAAACTGACATCAAGATGTGTGTCATCGACCCGAATTCCGACTACGTCAACCTCGGGTCGGTGCAGAACAGAGAATCCACCGGGTTCTCCGAATCCGAATACCAACAACTGGCACGGCGATACGAGGCTCTTGCGGCGGGGATCCACGTCTTTGGTGGCGAGCACGCCGACAAACGGATGCAGGTGCTGTTCGGCCGACTGTCGTTCCGGCAACAGACGATGGTGCTCGGCCTCGACCCGATTGCCGATGCCGAGGAGTACAACGCGTATGTCCGCATCGTCCGGGACCTCGGTAGTGAAGGGTTCACCCTCGATGACGTGATGACAAAGATCAGGTCGACGTTCAACGACGACGCACGGCGCCTTGGCCTGCGAATCGACAACCTTGGCATCCAAGAACAAGCGATCTGGGCCGGTGATGACGAACCGGTGCTCGAGCAGCTGTCCTCCGGTTGGCGGATGATGGTCGCAGACACCGGCAGCTTGCCGTCGTCAACTGAGGCATCCATTGCCTCAGCTGCGCTGCTGACCCACCTCTGGGATCGCCGACGCGACCGCGAGCCGATGATCATTGTCATTGACGAAGCGCACAACGTGTGCCCGCAGAACCCGTCCGATAGCAACCAGGCGTTGGCGACCGAGACGGTTGTCCGTATCGCGAGCGAAGGCCGAAAGTATGGCCTGTACCTACTGCTGTCGACGCAGCGGCCATCCAAGGTGCACCAGAACGTGATCTCCCAGTGCGACAACCTGTTGCTGATGAAGATGAACTCGGTGTCGGACCTCCAGAGCCTGTCCGACACCTTCTCGTATGCGCCCAAGGGCTTGATCGACCTGGCTGCAGGGTTCGGACTCGGGGAGGGGTTGGCTGCCGGCAAGATCGCACCGGATCCATTGCTGTTCAAGAGCGGGAGCAGGTTGACGCGCGAAGGCGGCAGCGACGTTCCGTCAACGTGGGCTCGATAACGGCCGGCGCTCCGGAGCGCTCGAACTGATCGCCGCGACGTGAGCTCATGGGTTACATTCCGTCTTAGAACTCGAACAAGGGGAAACCATGCCAAACGGACAGCCGAACGTTCTGGTGTTGTGGGGCGATGACATAGGTATCAGCAACCTGAGTTGCTATTCGAATGGTCTGATGGGATACCAGACGCCGAACATCGACCGGATCGCCAAAGAAGGTGCGATGTTCACCGATTACTACGGTGAACAGAGCTGCACCGCGGGTCGAGCTGCATTCATCACGGGCCAGAACCCGTATCGCACCGGGCTGACCAAGGTGGGTATGCCCGGCGCCGATTTGGGACTCCGCGACGAAGATCCCACGATCGCCACTGCACTCAAGGCCCAGGGCTACGCAACCGGACAGTTCGGCAAGAACCACTTCGGGGACCGCGACGAGTTCCTGCCGACCAACCACGGCTTTGATGAATTCTTTGGCAATCTGTACCACCTGAACGCAGAGGAAGAACCAGAAGATCCCGACTATCCGACGGAAGAAGACTTCCCGAACTTCCGCGAGCGATTCGGACCGCGCGGGGTCATTCACAGCTATGCAGATGGGCGCATCGAGGACACGGGGCCGCTCACCAAGAAGCGGATGGAGACCGTCGACGACGAGATCATCCCCGAAGCACAGCGCTTCATCAAAGACGCCGCAGACGCTGACACGCCGTTTTTTGTCTGGTTCAACACCACGGGCATGCACTTCCGCACACACATCGCCGACGAGATCCGCGGACAGGCCGGACGCTGGCAGTCCGAGTATCACGATGCGATGGTCGAGCACGACAAGCGCATCGGCTCAATGCTTGACTTGCTCGACGAACTCGGCCTGGCCGAGGACACCATTGTTGTCTACAGCACCGACAACGGCGTACACATGAACACGTGGCCCGATGCCGGTATGACCCCATTCAGAAACGAGAAGAACTCGTCGTGGGAAGGTGCGTTCCGCGTGCCTGCGCTGGTCCGATGGCCGGACAAGATCGATGCTGGCATCGTGCTCAATGGCATCGTGAGCCACGGCGACTGGTTCCCCACGTTTCTCGCTGCCGCAGGAGCCCCCGACATCTGTGAGGAGTTACAGGCAGGCAAGGACTTGAACGGCACGGAATACAAGGTGCATCTCGATGGGTACAACCAACTGCCGTACTTGATCGGTGAGGCCGACAAGAGCGAGCGAGAGCATTTCTTCTACGTATCTGACGACGGCGACCTGATGGCGCTGCGATTCAGCAACTGGAAGATCCTGTTCCTTGAGCAGCGCGCGGAGGGCACGCTGCGCGTGTGGGCGGAACCGTTCACCGAACTGCGGGTGCCAAAAATCTTCAACCTGCGGACGGATCCGTTCGAACGCGCCGACATCACGTCCAACACGTATTACGACTGGATGATCAGCCACGCATACCTCCTGGTTCCTGCTCAGGCTTACGTCATGCAGATGGCGGCGTCCCTGGTCGATTTCCCGCCTCGCCAGGAATCTTCGAGCTTCAACGTAAGTGCGATGCTCGCCAAGCTCCAGGCAGGCATCGCAAGCTCATGAGCAATGGGGCGCGTCCACCGGCCCAGCAGATCAAAGCGATGGTGCCCGTTCCGGGAGGAACGTTCCGGATGGGATCTGACGATCACTACCCGGAGGAAGCACCGGTGCACCGCGTCACCGTCGGCCCATTCTCGGTGCGCGCCATGAGCGTCACCAACCGCGACTACGCAGTTTTCGTTGATGCCACGGGTTACCTGACGGTGGCCGAGCGACCCCTCGACCCAGCTGAATTCCCGGGCGCCCCCGCCGAGAATCTCGTCCCCGGTTCGCTCGTCTTCACGATGACGCAGGGACCGGTCGACCTCGGCCACATCAGCCAGTGGTGGACCTGGACACCTGGAGCATGCTGGCATCGCCCCGAGGGGCCCGGCAGCACCATCGAGAATCGTCGTGACCATCCAGTCGTGCACGTCGCGTTCGAAGATGCGCTGGCGTACGCCCAATGGGCTGGTGAGGACCTGCCAACCGAAGCGGAGTGGGAGTACGCAGCGCGTGCCGGCGCTGACGGCACCGCCTTCATCTGGGGCGACGACGCTGTGCCGGGGGGAAGGTATCTCGCGAACTTCTGGCAGGGCGATTTTCCTTGGCGCAACAATGAAGCCGATGGGTTCGCAGGCACGGCACCGGTTGGTTCGTATCCACCGAACGCCCTCGGTTTGTACGAGATGGCAGGCAACGTGTGGGAGTGGACCACCGACTGGTACGCGGATGGGCACCTCGCAGATGCCGAGACAGCGTGCTGCGTGCCCGCCAATCCGCGGGGACCTAGTGTCGAATCGAGCTTCGATCCCGGCCAGCCGCAGTTCTCGATTCCTCGACGCGTGATCAAGGGCGGGTCCTTTCTGTGTGCTGACAATTACTGCCAGCGCTACCGTCCGGCTGCGCGGCGACCACAGATGATCGACACCGGGATGAGTCACGTGGGGTTTCGCACGGTGTCACGGGAGGGTGTTGAAGCGTGATGAATGAGCACTCGACGAACGAACGTCTCCTTCCTTCCTGGCGCGATGGTGCGACCCGTTCGGCCCTGCTCGATTTCCTCGAGGCCACCGATGACATTGCGCCGGAGAATCGGCTGGCGGTGTATGACAACGATGGCACGCTGTGGTGCGAGAAGCCGCGATACACCCAGCTCGACTTTTTCGTCTGGCAGCTCCAGCAGAGCGTCGAGCAGCGTCCTGTGCTGCGTGATGTTCCCGAATTCGCTGCCGTTCTGAGCGGTGACATGGCGACGGTGACGGAGTTCGGGTTGCCTCGCGTTGCTGGCGCGCTGCTCGGATTGTTCGAAGGCATCGAGCCTGAAGCGTTCGAGTCGTGCGTGCGTGCATTCTTCGCCGAAACCAGACATCCCGACCACGGCCTGCGGTACGACCAGATGGTGTACCAGCCGATGTTGGAACTGATGTCCGAACTCGAGCGTCGTGGATTCACGAACTGCATTGTCAGCGGTGGCGGCACAGAGTTCGTTCGAGCGATCAGCCAACGCGTCTACGGCGTCCCGCAGGAACGCGTGGTCGGCACGCTCGTGTCCTATGCGTTCGAGCGCCGTGATGGTCGCGCCGTGCTGCTGCGGACAACCGATGCACAGGGTGGTGTGAACGAGGGTGCCGCCAAGATCGACAACATCCAGATTGCCCTCGGCCGTCGGCCAACGCTTGCAGCGGGGAACTCGCCCGGAGATGCCGAGATGCTCGAGTACACCAGCACGGGTGACGGTCCCCGTCTCGCCATCCTGGTCAACCACGACGATGCTGACCGCGAATACGCGTATGAGAGCGAAGCCGGAAGCTTCGTTGCTGCCGAGCGCGTGACCGACAGCGCTGATCGACTGGGCTGGACGCAGATCAGCATGCGTGACGATTGGAACAGAATCTTTCCAACGCGATGAATGCGACTCCCGGTGATGACTCTGTTTCGCGGTTCTACGACGAACACCCCTACCCACCGCCGATCGATGACCTCGATGCGTATCGCCGAGCGTGGTCCGATGGTTCTCGCCGACGAATCGAGCACTTCCGTCTCTGGCCCACGAGCCCGTTTCGTGATGATCACTCGATTCTCGTCGCTGGGTGTGGCACCTCGCAGGCAGCGAAGTACGCCGCCCGCTATCCGCGCGCTCGCGTGGTCGGGATTGACGTCAGCGCTGCAAGTATTCGAGCGACGCTCGAACTCGCGGCCCGCCACGAGTTGACGAACCTTGCTGTGCATCAGCTCCCCATCGAAGACGTTGCCAGTCTGGGCGCCTCCTTCGACCACATTGTCTGTACCGGCGTGCTTCACCACCTTGATGATCCCGCCGTTGGTCTCGCAGCACTTCGCTCGGTGCTCGCGCCGTCGGGTGTCATCGATCTGATGCTCTACGCGCGTTATGGCCGAACCGGTGTGGCGATGATCCAGGAGTACTGCCGAATGTTGGATGTGCAACCCGAGGTCGGCGCAATCGATGACCTCGTCGCAGTGCTGAGAGAGCTGCCGGTGGGACACCCGATCGGGCACCTGCTGCGCAACACACCCGACTTCGCCGACGACGACGCCTTGGCGGATGCACTCCTCAACCCCCGCGAGCGGACCTATTCGGTGCCGGAGGTGTTCGACCTGCTCGACGCGAGCGGTCTTCAATTCCGTCGGTGGGTGCGCCAGGCGCCGTACCGCCCGCATTGTGGGGTGGTGAGTGAGCTTCCGCATGGCCGACAGCTCGCGTCACTCCCGCCACAGGAACAGTTCGCAGCACTTGAGCTGTTCAGAGGCACGATGGTGCGGCACAGTCTGATCGCCGTCCGTGACGACGACCCGCGTTTCGAGCAGGGGTTCGAAGACTCCGACTGGCAGGGCTTCGTCCCGCATCGTGTGACCACCGCTGCCATCATTGACGACAAGCTTCCCGTTGGTGTTGGGGCGGCGCTGTTGAATCGGGCGCACACATACCCCGACCTGGTGTTGTTCGCGAGCGCCGCCGAACGCGCCACGTTTGAGTCGATCGATGGCGACCGCACCATCGGTCAGATCGGCGGTGACGTCAGCTTCTTCGAGCGCCTCTGGTGGCATGACCTCATCGTGATCGACGCCTGCAGCGCCAACTAACGAGATGTCGTTGGGTCGTTGGTCGCAGTGGCGCTGGCGTCGACGCGACCGCTGACGACATGGGCTTGGATGTCGTCAGCAAGGCCTGCGAGTTCTTCGAGTTCCTCGATGTCCCAGGTGCGGTCGAGCTGCTCGACGACGAAACCGTCTGCGAGTACTTGGCCGGGCAGCGCGAGCGAAGCGAGCGTCATGGCCATGCCTGTCGGGTCGCCCCACACGCCGAAGGACAGTTGGCTGTTGCCAAGGACCCCGGTTGCGACCTCGCCGGTCGATATTCCGGCTCGCGCGGCGAACTCGAAACCGAACTCGGCTCCCACCTCGGAGACGAGCTGGATTGCTGCGAGAGCGAACTCCGTGGCGTCGGGGACCATGGCATCGTCTTGGTTCAGCCCGGTCAAGTACATTTCGCTCGCCGACGACCGTTGGATTCGTTCAGCGCCGTGTCGTTCTGCCAGCGCCAAGGTTTCGTCATTCAGTCGATCCGCCACTTCCAACGCGAGGTCTGCGTCGTTCGCGATCGCCGAGGGGACGTCGTCGATGGTGATCGACACGACCGTTGCGGTGTCGAAGACGTCGCCGATCGCCTCTTCGCCGCCCCGGACGCGATCGACGAGCCTGTTCGGCAGGAGAGCGCTCAGGATATTGTTGATGTGCTGTTCCTCGTCGACGATCGCTTGCTCTTGCGATTCGAGTTGACGGGCAACGCCTCCGAGCTGGCGGCCGAGATCACCGAGTTCGTTCTGGCCGAGGTCGCTGATCTCGGTGTCGAGGTCGCCGCCAGCGATGCGCTCGGCAGACCGCACAAGCGTTTGGGCGGGCTTCGTCAGAGTGCGGGCGAGGAAGACGCCGAAGATGGCGATCGCGGGCAGCAGGATGGCGAGAACCAGGGCGAACCGTCGCAACAGTGAGTTCAGCGCCGTGTCGCTTTCGGATTTGTCGATTTCGACGACGACTGCCCAGTTGACCCCTTCCACGGCCGCAGGCCCCGACGCCGCCAGCGTCTTGGTGCCGAGGTAGTTCTTGACAGTGCCGGAGAACTGGTTGCCGTCAAGACTTTCGGTCACAGCGGCGTTGTCGACTGGTTGCACAAGGACAGGCGAGCCGATGAGCTCGATGAGGTCGGTGGCACCAGGGTCGTCGAATTGCGCCAGGTGGCGGCTGAGGTAGTCGGCTGGATCTTCCAACCAAGCTCGTGTTTCGGTGCGCAGCGTTCGGTCCCCGCCGACGATGTAGCTCTCTCCGCTTGCTCCGAGACCCAGCCGCTGCCAGCCCTCCCCTGCGGTCATGACATCCGTCAACGCGCGGACGGGGACCTCGGTGACCAGTGCGCCGACGAGGTCGGTTCCTGATCGCACCGCAGCGGCAAGGAAGAACACGGGCTCACCGCTGGTCGGGACATAGAAGAACGTGTCGGAGAGGACGCTATTGCCGGGGGCGACGGTCGTGAGCTTCTCGACGACCCTGCCAAGCCCGCTGTCGGCGTAGGGGCCCGTGTAGCTATTGGTTCCCAGATCGACCCGCTTCTTCGTGGAGTACACGACCTCACCGGTGTCGAAGTTGACGAGGAGTAGGTCGGACATGCCGGCGTTCTCTAAGAGGGCACGAAGCATCGGGTGATGTGTCGCATGGGCAGCGCTGTAACCCGAGCCATCGCCGGCATCGTCGAGCTGGTCGCGTTCTCCGATTCCGTTCGGGTTCTCACTGATGTACAGGCGTTGGGCGGAACGGCCTGCCGCCGAAGCCGGAACGAGTTCGGCCGAGTTGATGTCGACACCGGCCTGCACGAAGGGGGGCAGGACTTCGGTGTCGTACAGTGTGGTGAGATCCTCAATCTGATCGCTCGTGAGATCTCCGTCGAGCGCGTCGAACTCTCGAGCAAGGTCGACGAGCGCCTCAGCAACGCTCGGGTTGATCGCCAGCGACGACACACGCGACTTCAGCCGATCGGCGCCGATTTCGAGCGCCTGCACCCGAGTGTCGCGCACGGCCGCCAGCTGTGATTCGGCGCTGTCGTTGATCAACAATCGTGCGAACACAAAGTTGACCGAGGCGAGCAGCAGCACCGAGACGAGAGCAACGCCGACGAGGGTGACCGACACCTGCCGGCGTAGGCCAGGGTTCCCGATGAGCTTGTTCTGGACCGCGCCGTTGTCGGTCGTGCTCACGACTCGTCGCTTTCTGCCTGGGTCGGATCGATTGCGCGGCCCGAGCGTCGCAGCGCGCGTTCGATTCGCCGCCGCCGGGTTGCGGCGAGCTGGTCCAACACGTTGGCAAGATCAGGAGAGATCGCGATAGCGCTGCCCGATCCCTCGGGAGGAATCCTCAGCACCTCGCAGTCGGTTGACGCGACGACGAGCGCACGATCCGAAACCGGCGACTCACTCAACACACCAAATGCCTCGCCCGCTTCGATGTCCACCACGTTGAGGTCCTCAGCGTTGTCTCGGCGGAGCACGAGTCGGGCACGTCCGGCATGCATCAGCATCAGGTCGTGCTGGGTGCCCTCTTCGATGATCGTCTCGCCACGTTGGTATTGACCAATCGAAGCGACTGCGGCCAATTTGTCGAGGGCATCGTCATCGAGCGCAGCGACCAGCGGTATATCGGCGATGCGTCGCCGCACCTCGGCAGTGGTGACCTCTGCTTCGATCGCGGTCTTGGCCCCGTCGAAGACGTACACATCCTGAGCGGGATTCGGCAGCGGGACGTCGTGACGATACGACAGGTACCAGACAAGCGCACCGAAGTCGGCCTCGACCTGTGGCGCGAGGCTGTAGTCCTCAATCCACATCGACGCCTGATAGTCAACGACGGGATCGGCGATTTGCGTGACTCGCGCAAACGGGGGCGGGTCCTCGACGACGCCGGGAGTGGACCGCGCAGCGTCGACCAACATCGCGATCGCTGCGGTGGGCGGTGCGCTGCGCTCGATCTGGACACTCACCTTGACCCGATGCAGCCGGCTGGGCTGATCGAAGTTGACAATCGTTGCTGTGGCGAGTTGACCGTTGGGAATCACAACAAGGTCGCCGTTGCGGTCCTGAATGCGGGTGGCGCGCCAGTTCACATCGATCACGCGGCCTTCGATGTCGTTCGACTCGATCCAGTCGCCGGGGCTGAACGGCTGGTCTGCGAGCAGCGTGAACCCGGAGGCGATGCCGCTCAACGTGTCCTGCAGGGCCAAGGAGATCACCAGCGAGGTCACCCCGAGCGCGGTGAGTAAGGCGGAGAGATCGACTCCCCAGACACCAGCGATGAGCAGCCAGGCGGTCGTGATGATGAGCAGGAGCCGCGGCAGGGCCAGAAGGAGTCGCGGGATCGGTCGTCGGCCGGTGCGCCGCGGTCGATCGGCCAATTCGGTGACAACGACGCGGAACGCAGACAGGGCCGCGACCGCAGTTGCAAGCAGCACGGCGCTGCCCAGGAGTTGAATGAAGAGATTGTCGTCGGCGACGTCGAGGAGCGCTCGGGCAAGAACCCACACCGTCAACAACGGAACGACCCAGACGCGGAGCGTTCCGATCGCGGGCTGGTAGGGGGAGTCGCGCTGACGTAAGCGTTCTTCCACCTCGCCGCTGCCGATGATCAGCAACGGCAGGACAATGATGATCAGTGCCGCCCATGCTGCACTCGAGTCCGGGAACAGGTCGCTCATCGGGCAGGCTCCCCTTCGTGCGCTCGGCCGGAGATGACCACGATGTTGGACATTTTGCCCTCTGGCTGCGGCTCGGTCAGGAAGCTCGCCGGCAACTGCGCCTGCACGGCGGGCGTCGCAAAGATCGCGTTCGGACCGTCCATCCGCGCCAAGTCTGCAGCGTGTCGAACGGTCGGCCCCCAGGCATCGAACGCAAGGTCTGCTCCTCCGGTGAGCCCAACGGTCACTGGCCCTGAGTCGATGCCGGCGGTCATCGAGATCAGCTCACGCTCGTCGCCGAGATCGCGGACGAGGTCCTGAACGTCAAGCACGAATGACGCCGCGCGTGCGACGTGGTCGATATGAGGTCGAACCGTTCCGCAGGCTGCATAGTACGCGTCCCCAGTGAGTCGGATTCGTTCGAGACCGCGTTGGCGCGCCAAGGCGTCGGCCTCCTCGACGAATTGATCGAGCAGGGCACGGGCTGTCTCACTGTCGCCCGATCGCATCAGCGGACCAAGTCCGCTAATGACGATGACTGCGACCGTGGCGTGGGCGACTTGGTCGACGACATTTCGGTCGCCAGCCTCAGCACGCTGCGCGGCCTGGGGCGGAAGGATTCGCCGGAGCAGTCGCCGTCGCTCGGCTGCACGCTCGGCAGCATCGGCATTTCGGCTCGCAAGTGTTTCCAGCATGGTGTCGATGTCTGCGGCAAGCTCGACGAATTCGATCGGGGCTCCGTCTGGAACGGCGGCGGAGCTGGCTCCGGCTTCGATGCCCGCGCCGCTGCGAATCGCCCGCAAGCGAGAAGAGACGATCCGTAGTGTCCGCATGAGGCGGTCCGACCAGCGAGCGGCGATGAAGGTAATGGTCACGAGGAACAGTGCGATCGTGATCAGCAGATTGCGGGCGAAGTCCACCACCGGCTGTTCAATCTCTTGCAGTTCGATGTCGGTGATCATCGCCCAGTCAAGGCCATCAATGGCCAAGGCGCGGCGGGCTTGGAGGACTTCAACTCCGAGATAGCTGGTCGTCTCGGCCAGGCTTGGTTCGAGTTCCAAAGCGGCGTCGACGTCGTTGTCGTTGATCGGCTGAAACAGCACGGTGGTCCCGAAGGTGCGCATCGCTCGCAACTGGCTTTCGGTGACGTTGCCGAGGTCGCTGGCGGTCGTCAAGTAGGCGCTTTCGTCCTCGAGAAAGGGCCGAGCGTCGGTGCGCATCAGATTGTCGTCTGCCACGACGTAGGTCTCGCCGCTCTGACCCTCGGCCGTCCACGATCCGTTATTCGTCGTGATCGAGCTGATCCGCTGAGGTCCGATGCGCATGGCGACGAACCCTGCGAGCGATCCGTCGGCGTACACCGGAGCTGCGACGAACAGGCTCGGTTCGTCACCCGCCGCGGCGTAACTCGTGAAATCGCGAACCTTGGCGACACCGGGCTCAGGGGAGCTATCGAACGATTGGATGAGCACTGCCAACGCCGATCCACTCTGTGGGCCGGTCAGCAGGCTGGTTCCAAAGTCGATGTCCTTGGCAGTGGAATAGACAATGGTGTTGGCAGCGGGTTCGATGAGATAGAGGTCGTCCACGCCGGTCTGGATGGTGAACTCGTCGAATGGCTCGTGGAGCTCGCGGTGGAGCCCAAACCAGTCGTTGCCGTCGCCCGTTCCGGCGACCAGGTCGCCTTCGCCTGATGGGACGACGTAGGCGGCTTGCAGGCTGATGGCAGCATCTGCGTCGGGTACGAGGCCGGTCGCAATCACTGGACGGCCGCGAACATCTGCCAGCTCCGGAGCGATGACGTCGGCGTAGAAGGCGTTGACCGCGGTTTCGTCGGCGGCGCTCGGCTGACTTGAGTTCAATTCTTTGTAGGCGTCGGTGAAGTCGTTGATCGCCTGCGCAGTGCTGGGGCTGATCGCCTGGCCGACCGCAGCACGTTGCAGACTTCCCACGTACCGTTCGACTTCGTCAGCGCGGGTCGCCCCGAGCGAGGTCACGCGGGCCTGCAGCACCGTGTCGGCGATCTGGCCTCCCCGTTGCAGCCCGACGATGGAGGTGATGGCAAGTGAGATCAGCGCGACCAAGACGATCACCAACGACAAACGGGTCGCAACGGAGATATCTCGGACGATGCGCCGTGGCCAAGATGCGATTCTCGCCAAATTCTCGCGCACCAGAAAAAGATACCGCATGGGAACGCTCGCCACCGCAGTGGCGCTTCGTCAAAGCTGGCGGCGCGCCGAATTGCTCACTCAGGCCTGGTCACGTTTGGTGGGCGCTCTCGGCCTAGTATGGACTCGCAATGAGTTCGACACGTGTCGAACCGTGAAAGCGAAAAGGACAACGCAATATGCTTGCTTACGA